>NZ_JBFRFE010000024.1:0-14727 GCF_052114665.1 Stenotrophomonas sp. 2YAF22
CAACCACCGGAATGCCTGCGTTTGCCGGCCAGCGGCCGGCACTACCGTAGAGCAGCGCGTGCAGTAGTAGATCCACGCCATGCGTGGATGGGCGGTCAACGATCGGCCGCGCTACCAGCGCAGCTTGCGCCGCGCCAGCGCCGTCGCCAGTTCTTCCATCAACGCATGCGCGCGCGCCTGCGGCAGATAGCGCAGCGCCAGTGCCACATCGCCATGCGCACCGGCGGTGTCCAGCTGCAGGCTGGCCGTACCCAGCAGCTTGTCCAGCGGCGAACGCTGCAGGCGCAGGCCCTGCACCTTGTCCAGCTCGGCCCAGCGCCACCAGCGCTTCCACCAGCCACCGCGCACCGCCACGAACTGGCCATCCAGGTGCCAGCCCATCCGTGCCATCTGCCGGTGCGCGATCAACAGGCTGACCGGCAGCCAGGCCAGCAGTGCCAAGGCCGGCAGGCCCCAGCGCCAGTACAGCGCGGCGGTCAGCAACGGCACCGTCAGCAGGGTGGACAACGACAATCGCCACCAACCGCGTTGCGGTATCGGCTGCCACTGCTGTGGTGGCCATTGCAGCTGTGGCAGCAGATGGCGCACCAGGTCGTCGCAGGTGCCCGCGCCAGCCAGAGGAGCAAGTTCGCGCAGCGCGCGGTCGTCGTCGCGCGCGGGGCCACCGGCGGCGCTGTCGATACGCAGCTGGCGCAACCCGAACCAGCGCTGCAGGGTGCTCTCGCCCAGCGTCCATGCCTGGATGCGGCGGCGCGCGACGCTGCTGCGGGTGCGGCTGAGCAGGCCGGTGGAGACGGTCAGGCGCCGCTCGCGCTCACTGAGGGTGAAGCCGTGATAGCGCAGCAGCGTCAACACCACCGACAGCACCCGCAACAACAGCCAGCCCAGCAGCAACGCGGCCGCCAACAGCACCAGCCCACCGGTCACCCCGGCATGCAGATGGCTGGCGTAGCCGAAGGCCTCGCGCCCGCCGCGCTGGATGGCATCGTCCATCGTCTGGCGCGGTACGGTCTGGAACAGGACGCCGAAGGCGGCGATCGCCAGCGCCCAGCCACGGTTGGACAGCAAGCCCATGCGCAGCACATCCCAGCTCGACAGGCGCAGCAGTACCTGCTCGTCGTCGGATGGCACGACACCGGCAGCCGGCGCGTCGCCCGGCGTTGGCTGGGGCGCCTGTCCACGCTGGCGCACCAGTTGTTCCAGGGCCAACGCCTGGTCCAGCCGCAGCACGCGCATCTCCGCTTCCGGACGCACCCCGCCGGCCGATTCCAGGCGCAGTTCGGCAACCCCGAACAACCGGTGCAACGGGTTCTGCCGCACTTCCACGTTGTGGATGCGGGCGAAGGGAATCTCGCGCCGGTTGCGCGCCAGCAGGCCGCTGCGCACGGTGATCGCATCGTTGCCGATGCGATAGCGGTAGCTGAGGTACTGCAGCACCGACACCAGCACCAGCGCGGCGATGGCGGTCAACGGGATCAACTGTGCCCACATCGGATCGCGGTCGCCGCGTTGGCCGAACACCAGCAACGCGACCAGTGGCAGGAAATAGTGGCGCAGCTGCATAAGCAGTACGAACAGCCACGACCACGGGTGCAGTCGATGCTCTTCGCCACCGCTGGGCAGCGACGGCGGCAGGGGCGGTGGCAGGCTCACAGGGCGTCGGCGTCCTGGTCGAGCTGATGGGCCAGGGTGTCACGCAGGCGCTCGGCATCGGCTTCGTCCAGGCCGCTGACGGTGACCGCACTCAGGCGGGTGCCGGCGGTGTGCACGATCAGCGTGGCCAGGCCTGCACGCCGCTCCAGAGGCCCGCGACGCAGGTCCAGGTGCTGCACGCGCGAAATGGGGATGCGGGTCTCCAGCTGCCACATCAGGTCGCGGCGCAGGCCCAGACCCTGCGCGTCCAGCCGCCAGCGGGTGCGGGTCATGCGGCGATGACCGATCCAGCCACCGAAGGTGAGGCCGACCAGCAGGCCCAGCATCGCCGCCCACAGACCACCCGGAAGATCGAAGAACCACCAGAGGGCGACCAGCGGTGCGCCGGGGATGAACAGACCGCCGAAGGCGCCCTCCAGTGCCGCCAACCGGGCAGCGCGCCGCGGCAGGGGGTGCCAGTGGTCGAGGGGCATTTCGGTGGCAGCAACAGGCAAAGGAAGTTCGGTCACGCGGGCGTCCGTCGGGCAGCAGGGCGGGCAGGCGCGGTGATGGCCGCACCGCGCAGACGTTAGCAGGTCGCCCGCGTTACTGGGCGGCCTGGATCAGCGCGTCGACATCCAGCAGATGGCCGGCGCGGTCGGCCTTGGTGCGCAGGTAGTGCTCGTTCTCGGCGGTGATCTCGCCGGTGACCGGAATGCAGTCCAGCACTTCGATGCCGGCATTGCGCAGGCGCTGTGCCTTGGTCGGGTTGTTGCTGAGCAGGGCAACACGGGATACACCCAGCCCGCGCAGCATCGCCACCGCGCTGCCATAGCGGCGCTCGTCGGCGCCGAAGCCCAGCTGCGCATCGGCGTCGATGGTATCCAGGCCGTCATGCTGGTAACCGTAGGCGCGCATCTTCGCGGCGATGCCGGTACCGCGGCCTTCCTGGTCCAGGTACAACAGCACGCCGCCGCCCAGTTCTTTCAGTTTGCGCAGGCCGCGCCGCAGCTGGTCGCCGCAGTCGCACTTGAGTGAACCGAACAGGTCGCCGGTGAGGCAGGACGAATGCACGCGCACCGGCACCACTGCGGACAGGTCCGGTTCGCCGACGATGATCGCAACCTGGTCGCGCTGGGCGACGCCACCGCGGAACACCGCGAAGGTGGTCATGCCGACGTCGCGCAGCGGCACCGGAGAACGCGCCACCAGTTCGTAATCATGTGCGGCGTGCGCAGCGCCTTCGGCCAGATCGCACAGGGCAACCTCGGCCGCGCCATCGAACGTGGCGTCGTCTGCGTCCAAGCGTACGGCCACCATCGCCGGCAACAGCAGGCCCAGCCGGGCCAGTTCCACCGCGCCGGCATCGAACGCATCGCCTGCGCTCCAGGCTGCGGGCATCGGTCCGGGTTCGCGCAGGTAGCCCAACGAGGGCAGGGCATCGAACGCAACGCCAGCCAGTGGCAGGCGCGCGCCCTCGGGCGCCTCCACGCCGAGCACGCGGGCGCGGGTGGCGGTCAGATACAGGTAATGGCGCTCGCGCGCGGCGCTGGCGAAGGCGGCAAAGCTGCTGGCAGTGGCGCTGTCCAGCGCGATCACCGCCAGGCGCTGGCCCTGGCCATCGTGGAGCAGGACCGGGCGACCGGCGCGCAGTTCGGCGACCGCGCGCTCGCAGCGGATCGCTGCCGGATCACCGAACAGGGAGGAAGCAGACATGGCAGGACCGGGGGAGGCGGACATCGGTGTCTCTATGGGGGCGCCAGCGTCGTATTCAACGTGCTGCGGCGGTGTGTCGCAGGCCGGGTGGAGCGGCTTTCAGTGCGGATGCTCGTCGGTCGCGTACGGGTCTTCTTCGCCGCTGCCCGGTGGCCGCAGCGTATAGCGCTTGTAGGTCCACTGGTACTGCGCCGGGTCGCGGCGGGCGATGCGTTCGATGCCCGCGTTGAGCGCGGTGGCCGCCACGTGCGGGTCCGGATCGGCCACGGCCGGGTCGGTCGGCTCGATGTGCAGGGCAAATTCCATGTCCGGGCCGATGCGCTCGCACCAGCCATACAGCACGGTCGCGCCGGTGCGCTCGGCCAGGCGGTTGACCAGGGTCATGGTCAGTGCCTGCACGCCGAAGAACGGCACGAACACCCCGTCGCCGGCCTTGGGCTGCTGGTCGGGCAGGATGCCGGTGGCACCGCCGTCCTTGAGCACCTTGAACAGCTGGCGCACGGCCGGGCCTTCGGCACGCACCTGCTGCACGTTGTCGCCGCCGCGCACGATCTGCAGGAAGGCATCGCTGGCCTCGTCCTCCGGCGGCTTGTAGACGATGGCGATCTGGCCGCGCGAAGCCAGCCACTGGTTCAGCAGCTCCCAGTTGCCGTAGTGCGGGGCCGCCACGATCACGCCCTTGCCGCTGGCCAGGGCCGCGTCGTACAGGGCCTGGCCGTGGCGCTCCTTCAGGTGCAGGCGCAGGTTGTCTTCGGGCGTCCGGCTCCACAGGCGCAGGGTCTCGATGGCCTGCAGGGCAGTGGAGCGCAGCAGTTCACGCTGCAGGCGGTCGCGCGCCGGCGCGTCCAGCTCGGGGTAGGCCAGTTCCAGGTTGCGGCGGGTGACGCGGCTCTCGCGGGCATCAAGGCGCACCCACGTCCAGGCCAGGGCGCGCGCGAACCCGCGCAGCAGTGGCCAGGGCAGGCGGGCGAACAGGGTGGTGGCGCGGTAGACCAGCCGGGCTTTGCGGTGTGGATTCATCGGCCCCAGTTTAGCCAAGGGCGCTGCTATCGTGGCCGGCCCTTGCCTGGAAGCCCGCCGATGCTCGTCCTGATTCAACGTGTCAGCCAGGCTGCCGTGCATGTGGAAGGTGAAGCGGTAGGGCAGATCGGCCCCGGCCTGCTGGCCCTGGTCGGCATGGAGCCGGGCGATACCGAGGCCCAGCTGCAACGGATGGCCGAACGCGTGCTCGGCTACCGTGTGTTTGCAGATGAGGCCGGCAAAATGAACCGCTCGCTGCGTGATACCGGCGGCGGCCTGCTGCTGGTCAGCCAGTTCACCCTGGCCGCGGATACCCGTTCCGGCATGCGGCCGAGCTTCACCAGCGCGGCACCGCCGCAGGAGGCTGAACGCGGGTTCAATCGATTTGTCGACATCTGTCGTGAAAATCACGCGCCGGGGGTGGAAACGGGCCGCTTCGGTGCCCATATGGTCGTCAGCCTGGTCAACGACGGTCCCGTGACCTTCCTCCTCAGGCCCTAGCCCACCGGGACCACCGCCCGGCAGGCCGGGCCCCGGGCTGGTATAATGCTACGTTCCCTATTTCCCCCTAGCCGGTGGCGCGAGCACTACATGGCCAACGAACGTCCTGCCCAATCCGAAATCAAGCAACTGATCAGCAAGGGCCTGGAACAGGGCTACCTGACCTATGCCGAAGTCAATGACCATCTGCCGGACGACATGGTCGACCCGGAACAGATCGAAGACATCATCGGCATGATCAACGGCATGGGCATTGATGTCCATGAAGTTGCTCCGGATGTGGAAACCCTGCTTCTCAACGACGGCAACACGGGCAACCGTGAGGTCGACGACACCGCAGCCGAAGAAGCTGCCGCCGCGCTGAGCGCGCTCGACACCGAAGGTGGCCGTACCACCGACCCGGTGCGCATGTACATGCGCGAAATGGGTACCGTCGAGCTGCTGACCCGCGAAGGCGAAATCGCCATTGCCAAGCGCATCGAAGAAGGCCTGTCCCAGGTCCAGGCCGCACTCGGCCAGTTCCCGGTGTCGGTCGAGTCGCTGCTGACCGATTACGAAGCGCACAAGGAAGGCCGCAAGCGCCTTGCCGAAGTGATCGTCGGCTTCAATGACCTGTCCGAGGAAGTGCCGGCCCCGGCTGCTGCCGTGGCCGATGACGCGGACGACGCCGATGCCGACGCCGACGAGGAAGAGGACGATGTCGACGGCGGCGATGAAGAAGCCGCGCCGACCGGTCCGGATCCGGAGGAAGTCGCCGCGCGTATGCAGGCGCTGGGCGATGCCCTCAACGCCTTCAAGAAGGCCGTTGCCAAGGGCGACAAGAAGAACCTGCTGAAGCTCCGCGAGGAGATGTCGGCGGTGTTCGTCACCCTGAAGCTGCCGCTGCCGCTGACCGACGTGCTGACCAAGCAGCTGCGCGACACCATGGGCAGCGTCAAGGCCCACGAGCGCCGCGTGCTGAACCTGGCCACCGTCAC
Source organism: Stenotrophomonas sp. 2YAF22 (assembly GCF_052114665.1). NCBI lineage: Bacteria > Pseudomonadati > Pseudomonadota > Gammaproteobacteria > Lysobacterales > Lysobacteraceae > Stenotrophomonas > Stenotrophomonas sp. 2YAF22. The sequence goes on from NZ_JBFRFE010000024.1 coordinate 5,847, forward strand.
TGCCCGCATGCCGCGCAAGGACTTCATCCGTTCCTGGGAAGGCAACCAGACCAACCTGGAGTGGGTGGAAGACGCACTGAAGCGCAAGCAGAAGTGGTCTTCGGCGCTGCGTGAAGTGAAGGACCAGATCGTGTCCGAGCAGCAGGCCACCATCGACATCGAGAAGGTCACCCTGCTGGACCTGGACGAGCTGAAGGAACTCAGCCGTGCCATGGCCTACGGCGAAGCCAAGGCGCGCAAGGCCAAGAAGGAAATGGTCGAGGCCAACCTGCGCCTGGTGATCTCCATCGCCAAGAAGTACACCAACCGCGGCCTGCAGTTCCTCGACCTGATCCAGGAAGGCAACATCGGCCTGATGAAGGCCGTGGACAAGTTCGAGTACCGCCGCGGCTACAAGTTCTCCACGTATGCGACCTGGTGGATCCGCCAGGCCATCACCCGTTCGATCGCCGACCAGGCGCGCACCATCCGTATTCCGGTGCACATGATCGAAACGATCAACAAGTTGAACCGCATTTCCCGCCAGATGCTCCAGCAGTACGGCCGTGAGGCTACGCCGGAGGAGCTGGCCAAGGAAATGGACATGCCGGAAGACAAGATCCGCAAGGTGATGAAGATCGCCAAGGAGCCGATCTCGATGGAAACCCCGATCGGCGACGACGAGGATTCSCATCTGGGCGACTTCATCGAGGACACCAACGTGGAGTCCCCGATCGAGAACACCACCAACATCAACCTGTCTGAAACCGTGCGCGACGTGCTGGCCGGCCTCACCCCGAGGGAAGCCAAGGTGCTGCGCATGCGCTTCGGCATCGACATGAACACCGACCACACCCTTGAGGAAGTCGGCAAGCAGTTCGACGTGACCCGCGAGCGCATCCGCCAGATCGAAGCGAAGGCCCTGCGCAAGCTGCGTCACCCGAGCCGTTCGGAGCAGCTGCGCAGCTTCCTGGATATCGATTGATTTCCAGGTAGTGCCGAGCCATGCTCGGCAACTGCTTCTGTCGAGAGAAACCCCGCTTCGGCGGGGTTTTTCTTTGGGGTGGGGGCCGGATGGCGAGGGTGCCTTCTGTAGAGCCGAGCCCATGCTCGGCTGCTCTCCCGCGATGACGCTTTGGCCAATTCTCCGTCGTCTCCAACCGCCAAAACTCGCGCCTTTTGACGCAACCGGCTTGAGCATTGTTGAGCAATAGCGCGCGACTCCGTGCGACGGGCAGAAGCTGGTCAGCTCAATCCTCAATTGCCCCAGTGCGTCGAGCCTTTTGAGTCGCCATGGCTCCCGCATGCCCTGTCGCATACAACAATTGAAGCCACTACCTTCTCTTCCACACAGTCCCCGCAGGTGCTCAACACACCGTCGTAGGAGGGCTGTCTGCCTGACAGCAGGCAATCGAGGGTCAAGCCGCATCACTCGCCACCCAAGCGAGCCGAAAGGTTTCTGGCCGGGTGGCGCGCAGCCATGCAAGACCCCGTAAGGGGAAAAACTGCGGGCGGCCCTACGACCGTGTTGAAGCACCCGGCCGCCTCTCTCAACAGGAGGCGTAGAAGGTTCGACGAATCGTAGGAGATCCAAGATGAGACAGAAAGCGATAGCCGTCAGGAGCGCTGGCGACCGGGTCCGTGCAGATACGTGTGACTTCCCGCCCCTCCTGGATTGGAATGAAGTGATGCAGGACGAACGGGAGGATCGGCTGGGGTTTGCTAGGCGCGCGACGTTCGCGCTGCTGACGCAGTCTGGCGCAGGATTGATCGAAGGCTTCGGTAACGCCAATCAGAAGGGGCTGGAGGGGGCCATGAGGGCAGTGGCGCTGTTCCAGGCGCATCTGCAGGAGATGGGGCGGTTGGCCGGGATGGCGGAGCGACGGTTGCAGCGTGTTGCTGAGGTACTCGCTACTGCCGACTGAGTAGCCGACTCCGGCCGTGCTCCACTACACTGTGACGCTGCGCAGGGCCTATAGCTCAACGGTTAGAGCAGGGGACTCATAATCCCTTGGTTCCAGGTTCGAATCCTGGTGGGCCCACCAACGAATCAGGCACTTAGGCGTCGGCCCAGGTGCCTTTTTTGTGCCGGTGAAAAAATAGCCGAAAGAATTTCAGCGCTTCTCTTGATGCTTCATGGCCACCAGCTATTGCTCGACAGCTAGCTACATCATCACCTTGAGTAGCAGATCGCTGGATCCACAAATATGCGCATATGCCGCAGTAGTCGGTTGCGAGTCCTCAGCAGACTGACGAGGAGGTCAAGCCGGCATTCGCAGGGATGACGAACAACCCGATTCTGTACGAAGCGCCGCCCAGGCTGCGCATGCTTGTGGCTGAACGTAGGGAGTGGCTATGTCGTTGTCTCTATCTCCCGCAGCCGTGAAGGGCATCGCTGCAGTGACGCTCCGAGCCAATGCGGGGCAACGTGTCTACCTGGGGGGCCTGGACATCACCGAGATGGCCGCCAGCTTCCTCCTGCGACATGTCGAGGAGGTGGGCTTGGATGTTGCGGACAAGGCCTTTCGTAGGCATGGGCTCACATTGGTAACAACTGAAAACAATAGGTGACAGCTATGGCATTCAAGCCAGGACAATCGGACAACCCGAGTGGCCGGCCCAAAGTGGATTTTGAGGTTCGAAGGCTGGCGCGAGAGTACGGCCAGGAGGCCATTGAGAAGCTGGTAGCCATCATGCGAGCCGACAATCCTGCTCTGGCTAAGGCGTCCAGTGAGGCGCTGCTAGATCGTGGCTACGGCAAGCCGGTCCAGTCCGTCGGGGTGGATCCTGATTCGGTGCCCGTCCAGGCCATCACTGTGCAACTTGTGGCTATGACGCCAGACTCCGAGCCGGAGGGCGGCCATGGTTGATGATCAAACGCCAATCTCTACCGTAGAAAGAGATAGATCCCAAGAGGCTTGGGATGGTATGACCTACGTGGTGTTTGCCGCTGAGCGGCAGTGCCTGCCGGAGGACTTTGAGGGCAGGGCGGAGGTGGCCAAGAACGCTATCGGCGAACCCTGGAAGGCCTACGACCTGCACGACGGGCGCTGCCCTGCCTGGACGGGCGGACACTGCCAGTGTGGCTTGGTTAGCTGTTTCAGCAACGGCCGGTGGGTGGCTGAGGTGGACATGTTCCACTCGGTCATAGATCAGCACTCGCTGAACTAGACCTACTTCCGGGTCTCCTTGCAGACGTACATGTCCCACTCCTTTTCGTATCGGCAGCCGACGCCACACTCATAGCTGCCGAAGTCCTCGGATTGATGCTGGAAGGCCAATTGCCGCAGAGCGCCAATAGAGGCGGCTTGGCACTGCTCGAAGGACTCGTAGTGGCCGTAGATCGCCTTGGAGGCATCTTCAGCGGCCAAGGACGTCCCGGGCGGGTAGACGAAGGCCGTCCAAGTCTCTGGCTGTTTAGCGCAGGAACCTAGCAGGGGGAGGACGGCTAAGGCGACGAATGGCACTCTAAGCATGGCCGGATCCTTGGCGTTCAGAGGGGAGCCTAGCAGCATCCGCCATGCGAACGCATTGCGAACGCATCGCCCAAGCATGACGAACGCAATGCTCTATACGGTCCGTAGCCTTTGTCGCCGTGTCCGCCATGGTGATGCGGGATTGCTCCATGGAGGGGTGGGTCTACGCCTGGGACTGGTTGGCGTCTTGAGGATCCAACCGTTGGGTGGACTATGTCGATATGCTTCAATCGTCTCAGGGTAGGCAATTTTGCGAATTAGCGCAGGGTACCTAGTCGGAGGGCGCTATTAGTGCTGAATGCCCGATATGGGAGCGAATTCCTGATTGGCGGACTGTAGTTTGCCGGTTAGGATCATCCCCCAACAGGGGATCCTCGCGCGGCCCTTATGGCGTGACGACTGGATCGAAGGACAGATCACAAGACGGAGAGTGCAGAATGGATGCACGAAGGATCAGGGCGTGATTCCGGCGCTGGACGACATTGGCTTGCTGCCACCCGGAGTGTGGGAATGCACTTTGGCTGAGGCAGAAGAGGTTTTCGCTACTACGCCACATCGGCGCGAGTTGTGGAAAGGCTTCCTCCAGTTCTTGGCAGATGAAGTTGAGCCGCATACGCCCGTTCCGATCTGGATCGACGGTAGCTTCACGCGGCGTAAAGACCACCCATCGGACATTGACGTTGTGGTTGATTTTTCCGACCTTCCGGAGGCAGTCGCTATGCCAATGGCGGTTTCTCTATACCTGCGTAATTCGAAGTTGAAGGCCGCCTACAAGGTAGATGCGTACCCGCGACATCCCGAGATTGCTAACGACTTCGCAGCATTCTTCCAGTACGCAGGGTCGAAAGCAGCTGCAGAATTCCAAATCGACAGCAAGCACCCAAAAGGCATTTTGAGGGTCCAACTATGAGTGAGCGCACCCTTACACAAGCGTTTCTGCGCGCCCACTTGGAAAACATGGCGTCTATGGCGCAAGCGTCGGTCAAGTACGGGATTGAAGCAACGCCCGCGCAATTGGTTGACGGAATCGAAGGCGCGCTACTGGATCTTGTGCGGACCAGCCTGCCCTTGGATCACTTGCTTGAGACTTCCGACCTGGTGTTTCACGCCGAGGGACCAGGTGTGCGGACGAACGCGCCCGCGCTATCCGCGTTTAACTGGCTGTCGCGCGCAACAGAGGCGGCTCTCCGAAAACTGTCTGGCGAAATGTTTGATCTCTCAGATCGCAATGCGAAACAGTTAGGCAGAGCTCTTGATCTGCGCCTAACCGGTATGGCGCCCGGGAGCCTCTATCTCGGGATTGCACTTGAGTCTCCTCCCCCAGATATGATTCCGGCAAGCGATGAGCCAATGTTTGTAAAGCTTCGTTCGACCTTTCGTGGGCTACCGGAAGCTACCACGGCAATTGGCGATGAAAGCATGAAGCCCGAAATTGGGGAGATGATTCCAGATGCTGCAGAGCGTGACGCGGTTCTTGCTGCTTTGCTTCGCCTTTCGCCAACGGGTAGGCAAGGCATCCACACTCTGGATGTCACTTCGCCCGGCGCGGCTAAGGGGACACTTTCGCAGCGCGAGCGCGTCGTATTGCGAGAGGCAATCAATCATCCGCTGCTCGTAAATAGGAAGGCCGGGGCCTTCGTTGGAGAGGTCCGTGAGGCCGATCTAGACAAAAATAGAATGCACCTACGAGGTGTTTCTGGTGTCGGTAGCTTGCGGTGCGTACTGCCCGCAATGGACAAAGCCCTATTCGGTGAGACGGTGAGAGTAAGTGGTGAGTACGAATCAGATAGAGCTGGAAGGCCGCGCCTGATGTTGGTAAATCGCGTGGAGATTGTGCGAACTTTGAATCGCCAAGATGAAATCCCGACTTAGCGTAAGCACCTGTACTCGCCAACGCACCATTTGAACTACCAGGAGTCATCTATGAAGGAGCTGGAACGTCTCAAGGCTTTGGCTGGATGCCTAAGCGATAGCCACGCCCGCAAGCTTTTGGGTACAGGTCTCGGCCCAAAAGAGCCGGTTGACCGCAGCCACCTTGCTGCGCTGCTGGTTACCAATCCGAGTTTGTCAAGTTTGGTCGTTGACTGGGCGGATGCTAATGGGCTGGTTGTAGAAGATTTCGAGTTTAGTCGGTGGGAAGCCGCGCCTGATTTTACAAATGAAATTGTTTCAGAGGCTGGTTCCGTTGTGGCAAATGTGGATCTTTATGAGTTCATTTCCAAAGGCGGAACTTTGGATGATTACTACGGTGGGCAAGAGTCAGAGGCTGATAAAGCGCACAAGCACGGATGAGATGGCATTCCGTGATGGTTTTTGAGGGCGCCGGAACGATCCTTGGCGGCTGACGAGTGGGCCGCAGGAGAGCTCCGTCCCTGGTCGTTGACTACGCCTGTGATCTCAAATGCGTTGCAGCGCAGCGTGTTCGAGTCCTAATTTGTAGTGGGCGATAGGGGTAACGTCGTGAGCTAGGCTGAAAGCCACCACCTCATCCAAGGGCGCGGTCATGAACGAGGGCAACAGCCTAGTGCCATTTGAGCTCAGGGCAATAAACGCGAGTGCTGTGGGGGAGCTCCTTGGGCTGACACCTCGATCCGTCCTGCAGACGGTGGCATGTCGCCCAGACTTTCCGATACGCCTGACCATGCGCCCGGCCACATGGGTAGCCGGGGAGGTGTTGAAGTGGCGAGAGACTAACCGATACGGTCTGCGAACTCGTCGACACTGTACTCCGTGGGCGTACGAATCAGGACCCGATTGACCCTGATAGGATGCGGACTGGCCCTGGATTGGCCGGGGCTGCCAAGGAGATGGTTATGAGCAATGCGAGCCACCCCGACCATGGTTTGGTCGCCCACATTTATGCGGCAGCGGCCGCGCAAGTTATTTCCCGGCAGGAGGGTCCTTCATTCGAGGAGATCCTTGCCCAGTCCATAGAGGCTGCAAGGATTTTCGCGCAGCAGATGGCGGCGCACGAGAGCAGGCAGATGGACAACTGGCTTGGGTCCGTGCCGGGCATGAAGTAATGAGTGGCCGCGTGAGTCCGAACGGTTCAGAGACGTAGGGCGGCCCTTCGCAGCCTTTGAGACGCCCGGTCGTATCCTTTCCGCCATGCTTCCCTCTCACGGCTACCAAGGCATTCGCGCCGCACCGCCACCCTCTGGCTGGGTCCAGATGGGGGAGGGCTGGGTGCTGTGGTGGAGCGGCCGGCAGATCGCCCATGTCACGCCGGCAAAGGACAGCGGTGTTCGGGTGCACCTTGATGCCCGGAAGGTGTGGGATACCAAGGACGTAAGGGCGGCCAGCAGCGCGCAAGGCAAGCGCTACGCCGAGCGGTGGTGCGCGGCCAGGCTCTACCCCGAGCTGAAGCTGCGGGAAGCGGTAGCCAGGCTGTTGGACAGCACGCCGACGCCGCCGCCGCCGATGCCAGGCCTGCCGCCGACACCTGAGCAGCTGCAGCAGGCCCGCCGCTTGGCCGAGGCCGGAACGAGGGAGCTGGAGCGAGTCAAGGAAGCGCTGGAGCCACGTCGGCCGCCAGCGGTGACCAACCCTAGGGTAAAAGAACCGATGAAGGCTTGGCTTAGGACGGGCAGGGTGCAGTCGAGGGGACGGCAACCCGGCTCCCAAGTGGCACCGCGTGGCTTTTCCATCTGATTGGAGGGCGCCAGAACGATCTTCGGTGTCGGACGAACGGCCCATGCACGCGGAAGAGTGCATCCCCGGCCACTTAGATGGTGTAAGTGTGCCGTGTGTAGGCCCCGGTTCCTCCCCAGCGACTTTGGAGCGCTACCGCCGCGCGCCAAAGCTCCGTGTAAGGGACGTGGTGCACTTGGGCAATGGCAGATTCCGGGAAGAATGGATGATCGAAGAGGTCGACACTGATCTCTTGCTCCCACAGGACTCGGAGGTCGTTCTGAGCGTAAGCGATCCCAAGTTCACGAAGCGCTGCCAAGGTCGTCTCGATAACCACTCCGCCGTCTGAGTCGGACTCGTCTAGTTCATTCAGCGCGAAGAACGTAGCAACGGTCCTGTCGCTGGTGAAACTCAACCAGCTCTGCTTGTAGCGGGAGGAGTCAATCGCCGTGAAGGTCAGAGCATTCCGAATGCAGCTTGTGACGTAGACGTCAGTGGATCCCGCAGAGATTTCCGTATCTCCCGCATGGAACTGTGCCTCGCGTTCCGTGCCTTTTCGCGCAATGCCTTGACGAGTTTTCCACTGCTGAGAGGTCATGCCGCGATAGATCTTCAGGGAGGTCGCGTCATCTTGATCGGCGGAGAAATAGATCATGTGCGTCATATCGAGGCGGCTAGGTGGCAGATTGGCCGTTTGGCCTGCGGCCTCTCCCCGTCGGCCTTGGGGGGATGCTTTTCCCATACTCAGCCCACCATGCCATCAACGCCTCCATCGTTGGACCTAGTCCGCGAGCCTTGTCCGTCATTGCGTATTCCACACGGGGCGGTATCTCCGCGAAGACTGTGCGGGTTACTAACCCGTCGTCTTCCAGCTCCCGAAGCTGAGCGGTTAGCATGTGCTGCGTGACGCCTGGGATCGCCTTTCTAAGCTCGCCAAACCGATACACGCGCTGATTAAGATGCCACATTATTTCCAGCTTCCATTTGCCAGAGAGAAGGGCGAAGGCGCGGCGCATTTCCTCGTGCATGTTCACTTCATCTGCATTGGTATTGTTTTTAATACTAGGCATGACGAATTCATCCTACTTGCGATGACTGATGTTGTCTCGGATGCTGAGCATACCCCAGCGATCCGACGTGACCTATGTCAACCYCAATCATCTATTGGACTAGTACCGCGCTACTGAGCGCCCTCTACTTCTCATCGGCTGCCTTGTACTTGGTGAAGCCGGTCTTTGTGCGTGAGGCCCAGGCGCGGCTCGGTTACGCGGCGCCTTACCTTGTCCCGCTCATGGTGGTCATCAAAGTGGCGGCACCGATGGTGATTCTCTGGCGCTTTAGCGTTCCGCTCAGCGATCTCGCCTATGCGGGAGTCCTCTACCACCTGGGGCTCGCAGCAATCGCCCATATAGGCGCGGGGAAGTTGAAGGATTCCGTGCCTGCCCTAGTGGGTATTGTGCTGCTTCTCACCTCGTTTGCCACGCAGAACGCGGTGCGGGAGGGGGTGTCTCCATACGCACTGACGCACATGTCCGCCAATGCGCGCGACTAATGAATTGCTGCGATTCGGCTACTCGGCCAGATCTAGGCGACTACTCCACATCAACGTTACTTTAGGCTGACAACGTGATCGATCATATCTCCGTAACCATGTCCGACTATCGAGCGGCAGTGCATTTCTACGATGAGGCACTGAACGCGCTCGGCTACGCAAAGCTCTTTACCTCGGAGACCGACAAGCTCACAACGGTCGCTTATGGGAAGGACGCACCCATGCTGTGGATCAGCGCAGGACC
>NZ_JBFRFE010000025.1:0-14624 GCF_052114665.1 Stenotrophomonas sp. 2YAF22
GCACGTTGATCAGGTCGCGATCGAACGGCGCGGTGATGGTGGACGACTGTCCACCACGGGTGGTGTAGGTGATCTGGCTCGTGCCACCGCGCGTATCGCCGCCGAAGGCGACCTTCTGCACGTTGCCGGTGTCCACCTGGTCCAGGAACTGCGAGTACGAAGCGCCCTGCGCCCCGGCCCCCGAGGTCTTGGGCGAGAAGCTCTGGAAGACCACCATCAGCACGACGGCGACGACCACCCATAGCAGGAGGTTCTTGGTCAAGTCGTTCATCCTCATTGGCTCCGGTGTTCCTCTTAGTGCTGGCGTTGCGTTGGGGTCGAACTTACGGGGTCGAGCTTACTTCATGTGGGCGCGTTTTCCCTGACCCAAGGCATACACCTCGGGAGAGCGCTTGCGCGAGGCCTCCGGCTTGCGGATGGAGACCTTGTCGTACCGGCGGCGCATGTCGCGCACGTAGTCGTCAAAGCCTTCGCCCTGGAACAGCTTGATCAGGAATGCCCCACCAGTCTTGAGGTGGTTGTCGGCAAAATCCATGGCCAGCTCCGCCAGGTGCATCATCCGCGGCTGGTCGACCGCGCCCACACCACTCTTATTGGGGGCCATGTCCGACAGCACAAGGTCTACCGGCTGATCCCCGAGCATGGCTTCAAACTCCGATAGGACGGCTTCTTCCCTGAAGTCACCATGAAGGAACTCGACGCCGGCCAGCGGCGGCATGTCCAGGATGTCCAGGGCCAGCACGCGGCCGGTATCGCCGATCTGCCTCCGAACCTGCTGAGACCAGCCGCCCGGGGCCGCGCCGAGGTCAACCACCACCATGTGCGGCTTCAGCAGCCGGTCACGTTCGAGCAGTTCTTCAAGCTTGTAGGCCGCACGGGAGCGCATGCCTTCGGCTTGGGCCTTCTTCACGAAGGGATCGGAGAAGTGTTCCTTGAGCCAGCGCTGGCTGCTTTTGCTGCGGGTAGCCATTGGAAATAGGGGCTGATGGGGTCGCCATGATACCCTGATCGTCCCATTCAACCGTGTTTTCTGCATGCCCACTGCCTTGACCCCTTCCCAGACCCGTTTCCTGCGCGGCCAAGCCCACGACCTGAAGGCCCTGCTGCAGACCGGCGGCAAGGGCGTCACTCCGGCCTTCCTGACCGAGCTGAACGAAGTGCTGGAACGCCACGAACTGGTCAAGGTGAAGGTTGCCGCCGAAGACCGTGACGCCCGCGACGTGATGATCGGCGAGATCGTGCAGGCTACCGACAGCGCGCTGGTGCAGCGTATCGGCCATGTGGCCGTGCTGTATCGCCCGAGCAAGGAACACCGCCAGATCGTGCTGCCGCGCGGCTGATCGGACCCTGCCATGCAGCTGAACCACGAACTGCCCGACTACGCCTACAGCCTGCGCGCCGCTGACGGTCGCTCGGCACGGGTGAATGATCGCGTTCTGGGCAACAGCTTCTTCCTGACCCCGGACCAGCTGGTCGAGCAGTGGCCGGTGACCGACGTCGCGGCGCTGCAGGTGGCGGACCTGGAGCCGATCCTGGCACTGAAGCCGGCGTTGATACTGCTCGGCACCGGCGAGCGCCAGGCGTTTCCGCCGGCGGTTGTCATTGCCGCCTGCCTGTCGCGTGGTATCGGCCTGGAAGTGATGAACAATCCAGCTGCCGCGCGCACCTTCAACATCCTTGCCGGCGAAGGCCGCAAGGTAGCGGCCGCCTTCATCCTGGAAGGCTGAGGCCCCACGCCGCCGGGCATGGCCCGGCGCTCCCGTGATCCGCCCGCAAGGCGGGCGAATGTCCGGTCACTTCGCCGGCAGATACTGCTGCGGGTCGACCGGCTTGCCGTTGTAGCGGGTGAGCCGAGGGCGCTTGCGGCCCATGGGACGCGCCCTCGGTGAACGCCCGGCGCGCTGCGCCGGGCCGGGGATCCGCCCGGAAAAAGAGCGGCCGGTTACTTCGCCGGCAGATACTGCTGCGGGTCGACCGGCTTGCCGTTGTAGCGGATCTCGAAGTGCAGCATGTCCCGGTTGGCGCCGGTACGGCCCATCTCGGCGATCTGCTCGCCGGCCTTCACGCTCTGCCCTTCATTGACGAGGCGCTTGCGGTTGTGGCCGTAGGCCGACAGCCACTGGTCACTGTGCTTGATGATGATCAGCTCGCCATAGCCGACCAGGCCGGCGCCGGAATACACCACCACGCCATTGGCCGTGGCCTTCACCGGCGCGCCGCTGGTGCCGGCGATGTCCACGCCCTGCTTGGTCGCATCGCCGGCCACGTAGCGGCCCACGACTGCGCCATCGGCCGGCCAGCGCCAGGCGATGTTGCTCTTGACCGGACCAGCCGGACCCGGCGTCGGCGCGGTACTGCCGCCAGACGTGCTGCCAGCCGGACGCGGCGCGGTGACCACGGTGGTCGGCGCACGGCCGCCACCGGAACCGGCCGGATACAGGCGGATCACCTGCCCCGGGTAAATGGTCGACGGGTTGTCCAGGTTGTTCCAGGCGATCAGGTCGGCCGGGGTGATGTCGTGGATGCGGGCCAGCGCATAGATGGTGTCGCCCTTGCGCACGACCACCGTCTGCCCCGGCTTGGGCACCGACGTCTTCGGCGTGCTGACGCCACTGCTGCCGCCGCCACTGGGCCGGACCACGGTGGCGGTGCCACAGGCGGCCAGGGTGGATACCAGCAACGCCAGCGCGCCGATGCGCACTCCCTTGCTCAGACGATCTGCACTCATGCGAACTTCGACCTCCATACAAGCCAGGCGATCAGCACCACCACCAACGCGGTGGCGATCCAGCCCAGCGGTTCAATCCATCGGCGCAGCGCTGCTTCGGCGCGCGCACCACCGATACGGATGACCGCAGCCAGCACGAACACGCGCTTGCCACGACCGATCAACATGCTCAACAGGTACTGCGGCATCGGCACGCCGACGATACCCGATGCCCACGTGAAGACCTTCATCGGAATCGGCATGAAACCACCCAGCACCAGGAAAGTGAACACCGCCCAGGGCGATTCCACCATCTTGGCCTGCACGGTAGCGATGCCCTGCTCGATCGCCGGCAGCATGCCCAGCGCCTCGAACATCGGCTTGACCGCTTCGAACGCGTAGTGGCCCAGCGCGTAACCGATCACCGCGCCAACCATCGAGCCAGCCAGGCTGAGGGTGGCGAACCACCAGCCGCGCTTGGGCTGGGCCACGCACATCGGCGCCAGCATCACTTCCGGCATCACCGGGAAGATGATGGCTTCGAAAAAGCTCAGCACCATCAGATAGGTCGGCGCGCGCTCATGCGCGGCCCACTTCATCGCCCGCTCGTACAGCGGCCCGAAAATCTTCATGCAACCCTGCTCCGTGGATTCAATCGAGCATGCCAGACAGCAGCGGCACGAAGGTGACCGGCGCCAGCACGCGTTGTTCGATGCTGCCGTCGTCCTTGCGGTCGAGCTGCACCAGCGACTGTGCGCCCGCGCCACCGACCGGGGCTACCAAGCGACCACCTGCGGCCAGCTGCTCGACCAGGGCATCGACCAGTGCGGGTGCGGCGGCGGTAACCACGATGGCGTCGAACGGGCCATGCTCGGCCCAGCCCACGCGGCCGTCGTCGTGCTTGGTGCGGATATTCATGCCCAGCGCGCGGAAACGCTTGCGCGCCTGCCGCAGCAGGTCACCGATGCGCTCGACGGTATAGACCTCCAACCCCAGCGCACCAAGCACTGCGGCCTGATAGCCGGAGCCGGTGCCCACTTCGAGCACCTTCTTCGGCGCCACCTGCAACACGGCCTCGGTCATCCGCGCGACCACCCACGGCTGTGAAATGGTCTGGCCGTGGCCGATCGGCAGCGCGGTGTCTTCATATGCGCGCGAGGCCAGGGCCTCATCGATGAACAGATGGCGCGGCACCACCCGGATCGCGTTCAGCGTCGACTCGTCGACGATGCCGGCTTCGCGCAGGCGGTCGACCAAGCGGTCACGCACACGCTGCGATGTCATGCCGATGCCGACCGCTTCCGGCTGCAGGCGCAGGCGTGGGCTCATGCCGGCTGGTCCAGCGCGGCGGTGAGGCCGCCGACCCAGCTGGCGACCTTTTCCAGCGCCTGGTAGCGGGTCAGGTCGACCTGGATCGGCGTGATCGAAATATGGCCAGTGCGCACCGCATGGAAATCGGTGCCCGGGCCGGAATCCTGCTCGCGGCCGGCCGGACCGATCCAGTACACCTCGTTGCCGCGCGGGTCCTTCTGCGCAATGCAGCCTTCGGCGCGATGGCGGTTACCCAGGCGGGTGACTTCGAAGCCCTTGACCTCGCTCCACGGCAGGTCCGGCACATTGACGTTCAGGATGGTGTCGGCCGGCAGCGGATCGGCCTTGAGGCGGGCAACAATCTCCACTGCGGCACGCGCCGCCGTCTCGAAATGCTTGGGGTCGTGATTGCGGGTCACCAGCGACACCGCAACAGCGGGCAGACCGAGGAAACGACCTTCCATCGCYGCCGASACGGTGCCGGARTAGATSACGTCGTCGCCGAGGTTGGCGGMRTTGTTGATACCGGACACGACAATGTCAGGCTCGAATTCGAGCAGGCCGGTCAGCGCAAGGTGCACGCAGTCGGTGGGCGTGCCGGCCACCGACACGGTGTAGTGGTCGATGCGCTTGAGCCGGATCGGCAGATCCAGGGTCAGCGAATTGCTGGCGCCGGAGCGGTCGCGGTCGGGTGCGACCACCGTGACTTCGTGCCCGGCCTCGCGCAGCACGGATGCAAGCATCCGGATGCCCGCCGCGTCGACACCGTCATCATTGCTGACCAGGATGCGCATCTTCGATTTAACCGCTTGATTTTCCAAGAATTCGATCCCGTCACCTTGCAACGTGGGCGAAGCCCGCCCGTCTCCTCCAGGGAGGCGGCAGCTCCGCAAGTGCGCCGACTATTGTGCCGCAAGCGGGCGCTGGGTCCTACCCTGTCTGCGGTCACGGGCGACATCCAACGGTCATAGGCAGACCCGCGCAGGCGGTTTAACCTGTGCGCATGTCGCACCCTGAAGACGAAGATCCGGCTGCATTGTTCCGTGCAGCCATCGGCGAAGTGACGCCGCTGCGCAAGGAAGTGGAGCCCGCGCCTGCCGCGCCGCGGCCCAGACCGCGCGCGCGCATGGCCGAGCGCGACGACGCAGAAGCCGCCGGTGAGTTCGCCCGGCTGCTGCGCGACAACGCCCCGCTGGAAGCGGGCGACGTTGCCAGCTACCGGCGCGACAACCTGCCGCCACGCCTGTTCCAGCGCCTGAAGCGCGGACAGTACTCGGTGCAGGACGAACTGGACCTGCACGGCGCCACCGCCGCGCAGGCCGAGATGATGCTGCGCCAGTTCCTGCTGGAGGCGCACGCCCACGAGTACGGCTGCGTGCGCATCATCCACGGCAAGGGCCTGCAGTCCGATGGCAGTGCGCCGGTGCTGAAGAACCTGGTGGACCGGCTGCTGCGCCTGCGCAACGACGTGCTGGCGTTCCATTCCGCCCCGACCGGGCAAGGCGGCACCGGCGCCATGCTGGTGCTGCTGGCGCGGCGCTGACGTTCTGCCGGTGGGATTCATCCACGCATGGCGTRGATCTACTGACGGCCCATCCACGCATGGCGTGGATCTACTGTGGCGGGCGGAGGAAAGTGGATCCACGCCTGCGTGGATGCTCTTCGCCTCCGCCACCATTTCCGTCAGGCCTGCGAAGCGTCTTCGACCTGGCCGAGCTCGTGCAGGACCGCGGTGGCATAGCAGCCYGGCGGCAGCGCRAAGGACAACTCCAGTACATCATCGGCCAGCCACTGGTGCTGCAGCAGCGCCGGACGCAGCCGCAGCGCGCGCCGCTCCTGCTTCAGCCGAGCCTCTTCCAGGCCGGCGCGCAGCGCCTTGGATTCGTCATCATCCAGCGCCGCCAACTCCAGCTCACGGGCCGCGTCACTGCTACGCAGTTCACCCTCGCCCCACAACGGAGCACTGGGGTGGATGTCGAAACGTGCCAGGCGCTCGGCCAGCACGTCGCTGTAGGGCTCGGGGCCGAACACGCTGCGGCTGCCGTCCAGCATCCACACTTCGCCCTGCAGCGGCTGGTCCCAGCTGCCCTGCTCCACGCGTGCAGCGAGCACGCGGTTGAACAAGGCCGAACGCGCCGCCGACAACAGCAGCGAACGCTGGTCCTTGCGCATGCGACGGCCACCGAACATCGCCAACGCAGCGGGAACGTTGCCGCCATCGCGCCCGAAGCGCTGCTCGCCGAACCAGTTCGGCAGGCCGCGCGTGGCGATCTGCTGAAGGCGTTCGTCGATTGCCGCTGCATCTCCCTGCACATCGCGCAGCACCAGCCTGAAGCGGTTGCCCGCCAACGCACCGCGCTGCAGCTTGCGGTTGTGCCAGGTGGAGTCGATCACCTCGATCTCGTCACTGGCCAGCTCGGCCAGATCGGGCGCGACGCGCTTGGGCAGATGTACGCTGAAACGCTGGGTGGTGACCGCGTTGCGATCCTTCATGCCGGCGTAGCTGACCGCCATTTCCGGCAGGCCCGCCCACTTGGCCAGGACCTTGGCCACGTGCACCGTATTGGCGCCACGCTTGCGGATATGCAGCAGCAGATGCTCGCCTTCACCGGTCGCTTCGAAAGCGGGCAACTCATCGACCTGGAAATCTTCCGGCGTGGTGCGGATGCGCGCCTGCAGCAGCGGCGCACCAAACGCGAGCGGCAACGGGATCATGCGGCCACCAGCAGCACGACCGCCTGCGCAGCGATGCCTTCGCCACGGCCGGTGAAGCCCAGCTTCTCGGACGTGGTGGCCTTGACGCTCACCGCATCCAACGGCAGCTGCAACAGTTCACCGATGCGCTCGCGCATGGCCAGCGCATGCGGGCCGACCTTGGGCCGTTCGCAGATCACGGTGATGTCGGTGTTGCCGACACGCCAGCCGCGCTCGCGCAGCAGGCCATCGCAATGGCGCACGAACTCGCTGCTGTCCGCGCCCTTCCAGCGGTCGTCAGTGGGCGGGAAGTGCTGGCCGATGTCGCCCAGCGCGATCGCACCGAGCATGGCGTCACACAACGCGTGCAGGATGACGTCGCCGTCGCTGTGGGCGATCACGCCGCAGCTGTGCGGCACCGCGATGCCACCGAGCATGATGTGGTCGCCTTCAGCGAAGGCATGGACGTCGTAGCCCTGGCCGATACGGACGGGCGGGAACGGGGAGGTGCTCATGGATGCAGCCCTTGCAGCAGGGCCGCGCGGGCGGTCAGCCGGCGCGGCGGGAGAGTACGAATTCGAAACGATCGAGATCGGCCGGCGTAGTGACCTTGAAGTTGTCCTCGCTGCCTTCCACCAGCAGCGGGCGCTGGCCCTGGCGCTCCATGGCCATGGCATCGTCGGTCACATCGACACCGGCGGTAGCGGCCTCGGACAGTGCGCGGATCAGCTGGTGACGGCGGAACAGCTGCGGCGTCAGTGCACGCCACAGGCGCTCACGTGGCTCGGTGCCATCGATGCCGCCATCGTCGCCAGCACGCTTGAGCGTGTCGCGTACCGGCGCGGCCAGGATGGCGCCGACCGGATCGGTGCGGCCCACTTCCAGCAGGCGGCCAAGATCGGCCTGCGACAGGTTCGGACGCGCCGCATCATGCACCAGCACGAATTCATCGGCACGCACGCTGTCCGGCAGGGCCTGCAGCCCCGCCAGCACCGAGGCGGCGCGGGTGGCGCCACCGGTGCAGGTCAGCACCGGCTTTCCGGCCCATTCGATCCAGCCCGGCCAGTCGGCATCGTCCGCACCGATCACCACCATCGCCCCGGCCACGGCCGGGTGTGCCAGCAGTGCGTCCAGGGTGTGGGCGAGCAGGGTCTGCCCGCCCGCCTGCAGGTACTGCTTGGGCAACGGCGCGCCAAAACGCGTGCCGCGCCCTGCGGCCGGAACAACCACCCAGATCGCCGCGCTCATGGCACGTCCGCCGGATGGTCACCGGCCGGGGCCGCAACCGGCGCAGGCTGCGCCGGACGCGTCGGTGCATCTTCCACGACGCGATAGAACTTCTCGCCGGGCTTGATCATGCCCAGCTCGCTGCGCGCGCGTTCTTCGATGGCGGACTGGCCTTCCTTGAGGTCCTTCACTTCGGCAGCAAGCGCGTCATTGCGCTGCTGCAGACCGTCATTGTCCCGCTCCTGGTTGGCGACCTGGGCTTCGAGCATCATCACTTCACCCGAATTGCCCGGGCCGAACCAGAAACGGTACTGCAGCCATGCCAGCAGCAGGGCCAGCAACAACAGCAGCCAGCGCCAGTCGCGCATCGGCTCAGCGCTTCAGCGACACGAACGCGTCACGACCAGCGTAACGCGCGCCGGCGCCGAGGGCTTCCTCGATGCGCAGCAGCTGGTTGTACTTGGCCACGCGATCGCTGCGGCACAACGAGCCGGTCTTGATCTGGGTAGCGGTGGTAGCCACCGCAATGTCGGCGATGGTGGTGTCCTCGGTTTCACCCGAACGGTGCGAGACCACGGCGGCGTAACCGGCACGGTCGGCCATGGCGATCGCTTCCAGCGTTTCGCTGAGGGTGCCGATCTGGTTGACCTTGATCAGGATCGCATTGGCGGTGCCCGAATCGATGCCTTCCTGGAAGATCTTCGGATTGGTGACGAACAGATCGTCGCCGACAAGCTGCACCTTGTTGCCGATGCGATCGGTCAGCAGCTTCCAGCCCGCCCAGTCGTTCTCGGCCAGGCCGTCTTCGATGGTGATGATCGGGTACTGCGCGGCCCAGTCAGACAGGAAGTCGACGAACTGCTCGGAGGTCAGGCGCTTGTTCTCGCCGACCAGGTTGTACTTGCCGTTCTCGAAGAATTCACTGGAGGCCACGTCCAGGCCCAGCAGCACGTCTTCACCGGCTGTGTAGCCGGCCTTGCCGATGGCTTCGAGGATGGTGTCCAGCGCTTCGACGTTGCTGCGGAAGTCCGGCGCGAAGCCGCCTTCGTCGCCCACCGCCGTGCTCAGGCCGTGGCCCTTCAGCACCGACTTCAGCGAATGGAAGATTTCGGTACCGGCACGCAGCGCTTCGGAGAACGAGGTGAAGCCGACCGGCAGCACCATGAACTCCTGGAAATCGACGTTGTTGTCGGCGTGCGCGCCRCCGTTGATGATGTTCATCATCGGCACCGGCAGCGACGGGGTCGCACCGGTCTTGCCGGCCAGGTACTGCCACAGTGCCTGCTTGCTGGAGGCAGCAGCGGCATGCGCGGCGGCCATGGAAACACCCAGCAGCGCGTTGGCGCCCAGGCGGCCCTTGTTCTCGGTGCCATCCAGATCGATCAGGCGACGGTCCAGGCCGGCCTGGTCGGTAGCCTCCAAACCCTTSAGYGCGYTGGCGATGGCGCCGTTGACGTTGYCRACGGCCTTGCGCACGCCCTTGCCSAGGTARCGGGYCTTGTCRCCGTCRCGCAGCTCCACCGCTTCCTTGGTGCCGGTCGATGCGCCGGAGGGAACCGCGGCGCGACCGAACGAACCGTCCTCCAGGGTGACTTCGGCTTCCAGCGTGGGGTTGCCACGGCTGTCGAGGATTTCACGGGCATGGATGCTGCGGATCGTACTCATGGTCGGGCCGGTTACCTGTATGGAGAGGGGGCGACAAAAACGAATGCCGCGTGATTATCCCCGGCTACCCCTCACTTGCCAAATGGCGTGATGGGCATCAGCCCCAGCTGGACCCGATTACGATCATCACCAGCGATACCAGCATCACCAGCAGGCCACCGGCAATGGCCGCGCACACCGGCCCGCGCCGACGTCGCCAGGCCATCACCATCGCCACCAGGCTGCCCACGAAGGACAGCACCAGCGTGACCAGCGCGCCCAGCATCCAGTACTGCATGGCCTGCACGCCGTTGTTGCCATCCCCCGGCGGACGGAAGCTGGCGGCGAAGGCCAGCACGCCCACGAGCAAGCCGCCCCAGGCGAGCACCGACAGCAACAGGGCGATCAGGCCCCACGGCCAGCTGCGCGAGGGTTCAGGCGTCGTATTCATCAAAGAAGATCGTGCAGCAGGATGCCCGCCCACAGGGACAGCAAAACCATCGCCAGTGCAGCGGCAACCCTGCCCCGGTTCAGGCGCCAGCCGAGCACCGCGGCGAAAAACCCTGCGGAAATGGTCAGCGCTTCAGCCACCGCCAAGGCGATGACGAAGGGCAACAGGTTCACCACCGGACCGCCGGCACTCGACGGGCGCATGCCGGCACCGAACAGCATGCCGATGGCGAATACACCCGACACCGACAGCAAAGCCAGGCCAAGTGCGATCGGACCCCACGGCCACTGCCGCCAGTGCCGGCGACGACGCTGGATCTCCAGCGCCGCCTGCGGGTGCTGGCTCACGCGAAGCGCGAGAAGCCGTGCTTCTTGGTCACCGCATCGAGCTCCATCAGGGTCTCGAGCAGGGCTTCCATCTGGTCCAGCGGCCACGCGTTGGGGCCGTCGGACAGCGCCTTGGACGGGTCCGGATGGGTTTCGGCGAACAGGCCGGAGATGCCCACGGCAACCGCGGCACGCGCCAGTACCGGCACATGCTCGCGCTGGCCACCGGAACTGGTGCCCTGCCCGCCCGGCAACTGCACCGAATGGGTGGCGTCGAACACCACCGGGCAGCCGGTATCGCGCATCACCGCCAGCGAACGCATGTCGCTGACCAGGTTGTTGTAGCCGAAGCTGGCGCCACGCTCGCAGACCATGATCTGCTCGTTGCCGGTGGCCTTGGCCTTCTCGACGACAGGCTTCATGTCCCACGGCGCCAGGAACTGGCCCTTCTTGATGTTGACCGGCTTGCCGGCCGAGCACACCTTGCGGATGAAGTCGGTCTGGCGGACCAGGAACGCCGGGGTCTGCAGCACGTCCACCACCGAGGCCACTTCATCCATCGGGGTGTATTCATGAACGTCGGTCAGCACCGGCACGCCAATCTGCTTCTTGACCTCGGCCAGCACCTTCAGGCCCTCTTCCATGCCCGGGCCACGGAAGGCGGTACCGGAGGTGCGGTTGGCCTTGTCGAAGCTGGACTTGAAGATGAAGTTCACACCGAGCCTGTCGGTCACTTCCTTCAGCTTGCCGGCGGTATCCAGCTGCAGCTGCATCGACTCGATCACGCAGGGGCCGGCGATCAGGAACAGGGGCTGGTCCAGCCCGACCTCGAATCCACACAGTTTCATGGCGTTTCCTTGTTGTCCGCTACACCGGCAGTGCCGGTGCGCTGGGGTTGAAGCGAGCAAGATGGGGGCCGGCGGCCCCCATGACAAGTCAGGCGCGCACTTCCTGCAGCAGCTTGCCACCGGCCTTGCGCTCGCGCGCGGCACGGATGAAGCCGATGAACAGCGGGTGGCCATCACGCGGGGTGGACAGGAATTCCGGGTGCGCCTGGCAGGCCAGGAACCACGGGTGCTGGTCGCGCGGCAGTTCAACCACTTCCACCAGGGTGTCGTCCATCGACTTGCCGGCGATCACCAGGCCGGCGTCTTCCAGCTGGGTGCGATAGCGGTTGTTGAACTCGTAACGGTGGCGGTGGCGCTCGGCGACCACGTCCTTGCCGTACAGCTCGCGGGCCAGCGTGCCCGGCTTCAGGCGCTGCTCCTGCAGGCCCAGGCGCATGGTGCCGCCCAGGTCACTCTTGTCGTCGCGTTTTTCCACGTCGCCGGTGGCAGTGCGCCATTCGGTGATCAGGCCGATCACCGGGTTCGGCGACTGGCGATCGTTCTCGGTGCTGTTGGCGTCTTCCAGGCCCACCACGTGGCGCGCGTAGTCGACCACCGCAGCCTGCATGCCGTAGCAGATGCCGAAGTACGGCACCTTGTGCTCACGGGCGTACTGCGAGGTGAGCACCTTGCCTTCGAAGCCACGGTCGCCGAAACCACCCGGCACCAGGATGCCGTCGACATCGGCCAGCGCGGACATGTCGCTGCCTTCCAGGTCCTGCGCTTCCAGCCACTTCAGGGTGACCTTGGTGCGCTGGCGCAGGCCACCGTGCTTGAGCGCTTCGCCGACCGACTTGTAGGCGTCCTGGTGGTCGATGTACTTGCCGACCACGGCGATGGTCACCGCATCCAGCGGATGCAGGGTGGCATCGACGGCGTCTTCCCACATCGACAGGTCGGCCGGACCGGCCTTGTCGGCCAGCTTCAGCTGGTTGATGACGATCTCGTCCAGGCCCTGTGCGTGCAGGCCCATCGGAATGCGGTACAGCACATCGACGTCGGGCACGCTGATCACCGCGCGCTCGGAGACGTTGGTGAACTGGGCGATCTTGCGACGCTCCGAATCCGGTACCGGCTGTTCCGAACGGCACAGCAGCACGTCCGGCTGGATGCCGATCGAGCGCAGCTCCTTCACCGAGTGCTGGGTCGGCTTGGTCTTCAGCTCACCCGCGGCGGCGATGTACGGCACCAGGGTGAGGTGCATGAACAGTGCCTTTTCCGGGCCACGCTCGGTGCGTACCTGGCGGATCGCCTCCAGGAACGGCAGCGACTCGATGTCGCCGACGGTGCCGCCGATCTCCACCAGGGCCACGTCGAAGCCCTCGGTGGCTTCGTCCATGCAGCGACGGATCTCGTCGGTGATGTGCGGAATGACCTGTACGGTCGCGCCCAGGTAGTCGCCGCGGCGCTCCTTGCGGATCACCTCCTCATAGATGCGACCGGTGGTGACCGAGTTCTTGCGACTCAGGCGGGTGCGCACGAAGCGCTCGTAGTGGCCCAGGTMGAGATCGGTTTCGGCGCCGTCGTCGGTGACATACACCTCACCGTGCTGGAACGGGCTCATGGTGCCCGGGTCGACGTTGATGTACGGATCGAGCTTCATCATCGTGACCTTCAGGCCACGCGCTTCGAGAATGGCGGCCAGTGACGCGGCGGCAATACCTTTGCCGAGCGAGGACACCACGCCGCCGGTTACGAAAATCAAGGGAGTCATGGCTGCAAGCATCCTGTCTGGAAATGGAAAACGGCAGCGCCACGCCTGCCCGGGGGGCGGGCGTGGAGCAGAAAGGGGGTTTTCCGGTTCGCTGGAGCAGCGAGGGAGGTGCGGGCCTGGCCGGCGCCGAGCGCCAACGGGGAACCACCCTGCGAGGTCGGGGCGGCCGTGCCGGTCACTTCGACCGTCACCTGCGACCCGCTTTGCTGGAGGCCACGCTTGGCCGTGCCAGCCCATTCGCAAATGGTGGACACGCACTTACTCCCGGAAAGCCATAGTTTACAGATAGATGGCCGCCAACCCAAGGGGCAGATGACGCCATCGGCAAAAAGAAACGCCCCGCTGGGCGGGGCGTTCAAGGGTGAAACCCTTGCGGGAAGGGCTTCGGAGGGGCAGAAGAATTACTTCTTCTTGCGTGCCTCTTCCTCTTCTTCCTGCTGCGGCACCGGCTGGCCCTTGGCCTTCATCTCGGCATTGGCCTGCGCGCGGCGCTTGGCCTTGGCCTCGGCTTCAGACTGCGCCTTGTCGGCCTGGTCACCCTGCTGCGGAGCAGGCTGGCCGGCGTTCTGCGCCAGCACCATCGGCACTGCAACAGCGGCGGCAGCCAGGATCGCAATGGTCAGCAACTTCTTCATGGAGTCCTCCTCGCGGTATGGCTCGGATGTGGGGGGCGCCGGTGTTCGGTTCCAGCGGTTGCCATTTTACCCCCTCCCCGCCAACGAGGCTGAACCGCAGGCGTGCAAATTCCCGGTCCAGACCGCACACTTGCCCGTCGCTCCACGCTTTCGAAGACAGATGAACGCCCGCTATAACGCCGCCGATATTGAAGTCCTGTCCGGCCTTGACCCGGTCAAGCGCCGCCCCGGCATGTATACCGACACCGCGCGCCCGAACCACTTGGCGCAGGAAGTGATCGACAACTCGGTGGACGAGGCCCTCGCCGGCCATGCCCGCTCGATCGAGATCACCCTGTTCAAGGACGGCAGTGTGGAGGTCAGCGATGACGGCCGCGGCATGCCGGTGGACATCCATCCGGAAGAGAAGATCCCGGGCGTCGAGCTGATCCTTACCCGCCTGCATGCCGGCGGCAAGTTCAACAACAACAACTACACCTTCTCCGGCGGCCTGCATGGCGTCGGCGTCAGCGTGGTCAATGCGCTGTCGACCCTGGTGGAAATCCACATCAAGCGCGACGGTGCCGAACACCGCATCACCTTCCGCAACGGCGACCGCGCCTCGCCGCTGGAAGTGGTCGGCACCGTCGGCAAGAAGAACACCGGTACCCGCCTGCGCTTCTGGCCGGACCCGAAGTACTTCGATACGCCCAAGTTCGCCGTGCGCGCGCTCAAGCACCTGCTGCGCGCCAAGGCCGTGCTGTGCCCGGGCCTGACCGTCAAGCTGACAGACGAAGCCACCGGCGAGGTCGACACCTGGTACTACGAAGACGGCCTGCGCGATTACCTGAAGCTGGAGCTGGGCGATCGCGAGTCGCTGCCGGCTGATCTGTTCGTGGGCAACCTGAAGAAAGACACCGAGATCGTGGACTGGGCCGTGGCCTGGCTGCCGGAAGGCGAGCTGGTGCAGGAAAGCTACGTCAACCTGATTCCCACCGCACAGCATGGCACCCACGCCAACGGCCTGCGCACCGGCCTGACCGAAGCGC
>NZ_JBFRFE010000026.1:0-14574 GCF_052114665.1 Stenotrophomonas sp. 2YAF22
CCGAAGCAGAAGCCCACCGCGCCGATCCGGCTGGCGTCCAGCGGTGCCTTGCCCGCCTGCGCCTTCAGCACGTTGACCGCCTCCAGTGCCCGCGCCCGCAGCAGCGGCCGGTCATTGCGCAGCTTGGTCGCCACCGGTCCGGCCTCGGCATCGGTCTTCGGCCGCACGCCCTTGCCGTACACATCAGCCACCAGCACCACGTAGTCATCGCCCGCCAGCTGCTTGGCCTTCTCGATGGCCGATTCGTTCACGCCCTTCCAGTTCGGCACCATCACCAGGCCGGGACGCTTGTCAGCATCTCCATCGTCATAGACCAGCACGCCACTGAAGGTCGTGCCCTGGTGCTTCCACTCCACCGGCTGGGTCTTCATCGCCGCCCACGCTGGCATCGCTGCCAGCCCCAGTACCATCGCCACCCCGCAACGCCAACGGTTCATGCGCCTGCTCCACCAAGAGGGAATCCGGAGTGTACGAGCCCGGTGTGAAGCTGGAGCAGGCAGTGCAGCCCGCACTTCAGATCCAGGCAAAAAGGCCGATAGGTAGTGTCCAACCATGCCCCCCCTTCTCCAACAAGGATGTCCTTCTTCGTGAACACCCTGGGTTCCACCGTATTTGTCTCGCTCTCCCTTCTGCTCCCCGCCGCCCAGCTGACCGCCAGTCCCCTGGACGAAACTTTCACCGCGTTCAGCCGCTGCGATGCCAGTTTCTTCTCCAGCCTGCACCAGCACGCAGATGCATGGGCCGCGCACGCATCGCTGGGCGGCACGGGCACGATCAGCTGGATCGAGAGCAAGGACCGTTCCGATGCCACAAACGAAGTCCAGCTCCGCGGCGGACCACGTATTGCCGGCCTGCCGGTCACCGCTTACTTCGACAACGCCTCCGACCTGGGCGTGCTGGGGCGCTATGTGGCCTGGGGATTCACCTTCGACGCGCCACAGGACGCAGTGGTCAAGCAGCTGTCGCCATTGATCGAACACGCCGACCGCCTGCAGGGTGATCGCGGAATGCAGGTCCGCAGCGAAGTCCGCGCGGGTGATCAGTGGCTGCCCACATCCAATCGCGGTGGTATCGCCGCCGGGCGCATGCTTCTGGAACGCGTACTGATGATGGAATCCAGCGACGGCAGGACCCGGGTGGGATGTTCGCTGCAGGGCGCGGTGGATGCAGATGTCATGGCCCTGCTACGCCCTGACGTACCGGCGGCTGATCGCCCGCAACCGCAGGCGGCCGGTCGCCGGCTGGAGGATGTCCCCGTTTCCAAGGCGGTTGTTGATGGCGTGGACAACCCGTTGCTGGCACCTCGTTTTACATCACTGACCTACCGTTACCGGATCAAGGGAAAGCCCGCCTCGACCACGCCGACAACCATCACGATGGTGGCCGACAACGGGTTGTTGAAGATTACCGAGGACTACACTTCGTTCACCATGCAGCGGCTGTCAAAGGCCAATCTCTTCCAGCTGGCGTCAATGCGCGATGCCGGGATGACGCTGCAGACCCGCTCGCTGAAGCAGGATCTTCCCGCCACGTGGACACCCGGCAACCGCTTCCGCGCTGAAACGACGATGGTGTTCTATCCGGAACGTGGCACTTCAAAGCCACTCAGGACCGAGCTGTCCTGCGTGATCGGAGAGCGATTCCCGGCACGCGAGGTATCTGCTTCGCTTTCTGGCGATGCAATCAGGCTGGAGTGCAAGGTGGATGGCGATCGCAGTGTACGTGCCTTCATCGAGGATCTCGGCATCGCGGTTGCGCTGGAATCGCATGGCAAGTACGGCTCATCGCTCTACGACATCATCGATTTCGAGGTGGTACGCTGAGAATCTGCTCTGCACGGTCGGCTTCGACGCACGAAGCCGACTGTGCCTGCCCTGCCATTGGCGTCTTCCGATGATACTTGTTGATCGTTTCCTCTCTGGCCTGATTCCGCGCCTGCCTGCCGAGGATGCTCTGCAATGGGCGCATGTCCTGGGCGCCAGCACCGAAGACCTGCGGCGGCTGCGCGCGCAGTGGCCGCAGGTGCCGGACAGTCTTGTCGCGCTGCTGTCGCAGGTGGATGGCACCCACTTCCGCGAGTATCCCGGCGGCGAGGTCTGCGTACTGATGCTCGGCTCCGACGTCGGCGACTATCCGTATTACCTGCGCTCGGTCGCGCAGATCTTCGAAGACCAGCAGCAGTGGGACGACAGCATCCGTTCCATCTACGAAGAATGGCTGGATGAAGAGCCGGACATCCTCGGCGCCGGCATCGATGCAAACCTGCCGATGAGCCGCCGACTGTGCTTCTCGCACTGCATGAACAACGGCGGCACCTCGATGTTGTATCTGGATTTCGAACCTGCACCCGGCGGCAGTGTTGGACAGGTGGTGCGCTACCTGCACGATCCGGACAGCTACGCGGTCATCGCCCCTAGCTTCGATGCCTACCTGCAGCAGCTGATCGACCGCGACTACAGCTTCCTCGACGAGTAGATCCACGCCAAGCGTGGATGGGTGCACAGGATTCAGCAGGGGCAGAGCCCTTTCCTGCGGAAAGGGATCCGACCCCGATCCCGCCGATCAGGCGATCCCGATCCCCGGAATCGCGCTGATGGTGTCCGGGTCGAACCCGGCCAGCTCGGCGAAATGCCGCCCACGTGCAACGTAATCGCGGTAGGCGCCATAGCTCGGCGCGCCCGGTGACAGCAGCACCACCCCACCCTGTTCGCCCAGTGCGCGACGCGCCAGCGACATCGCATCAGGCAGATCGGCAGCGGCATGCAGGCCGAAACGGCCGGCGTCGGCCAACGGCTGCAGCATCGCGTGGATGCGCGGGCCGTTGCTGCCCATGGTCACGATCTCCACCGGCGGCATGTCATGCGCCATGTGCTGCACGAAGTCGGTCCAGTCCAGCCCACGATCATGCCCACCCACCAGCAACGCGATGCGCTGGCCGGCAAAGCACTCCAGCGCCGCCAGGCTGGCATGCGGCGTGGTGCTGATCGAATCGTTGACGTAGGTCAGGCCATCGGCCTGGCCGATGCGTTGCAGGCGGTTGGGCAGCGGGCGGAAGTCCTGCACCGCCGGCGCCAGCGCCACGGCATCCAGGCCCAGCGCCTCCAGCGCGGCCAGCACCGCGCACAGGTTGCCGCGGTTGTGGCGGCCCGGCAGTGGCGTATTGCGGGTATCGAATACCGCCTGCCCGCCGCGATGCACGATGTCACCGCGCATGTGCCAGCCCTGCGGCTGGTTGAACCAGACCACCTCGCTGCCGGGCAGCGACAGCGCCGCAAGATGCGGGTCTGCGGCATTGAGCACGGCAACGCGCGGCACGGCGCCAGTCACCAGCTGCAGCTTGTCTTCGATGTAGCGCTGTTCGCTGCCGTGCCAGTCCAGGTGCTCCGGGAAGAGGTTCAGCACCACCGCCACCTGCGGATGCGCACCACTGCGCGCGACCTCGCCGGTCTGGTAGCTGGACAGCTCCACCGCCCAGTACGCAGGCGCCGGTTGCGGGTCCAGCACTTCCAGCAGTGGCAGGCCGATGTTGCCGACCAGGCCGGTGCGATGCCCCGCTGCGCGCAGCAGGTGCGCGACCAGCGCGGTGGTGGTGCTTTTGCCCTTGGTGCCGGTCACGCAGATCGTGTCGCGCACGGTGCCATCGGCATCGGCATGTTCGGCAAACCACAACGCCGTGCCGCCGATGAAGCGGGTGCCCCGCTCCGCCGCCGCCAGCGCGATCGGCAGGTACGGGCTGATCCCCGGCGACTTGATCACTACCTCGAATGAAGCCAGTGCATCAGCCGACGGTTCACCACGCACGTCCAGCACGCCCTGCGTTTCCGCACGCGCGGCCGCGACCTCGGTGGCCGGGCAGAACAGGCTCAGGCCAAGCGATGGCAGGCGCGCGCGCAGCACCGCATACGCAGCACGCCCCTCACGTCCCCAGCCCCACAGCGCTACGCGCTTGCCTTCAAGCTGCGAAATCTTCACGCACCCGTTCCCACAGCGTCGCCGGAATACGATGTTCGCCCTGCAGCTGCATCAGCGGTGCCAGCTCCAGCTCGGCCGCATCCAGCTGCGGCTGGATTTCATTGCAGAAGCGCTTCACCAGCACGTCTTCCTTCCACTCCGGGCGCTGCGCCAGGGTGGCCATCGCTGCACGCGATTCGCGGCCTTCGCCCACGCATTCGAACGGCTTGTGGTCCTGGAATTCCAGCAGCGCGTCGAAGCCAGCAGCCTGCTCGATGTCGTCCAGCAGGTTGCGGCCGAATATGCGCACCAGGCGGGTCTTCGGCATGAACGGGGCCAGCGCCAGGAACACGAAGTGGCACTTCGGGCAGACGCCGCACCAACGGTTCACCGGGCGCTCGCCAAGGATGTGGAAGTTGCGGTTGCAGCTGGAGAAATGCGCGTCGTAGAAATCGCTCTTGGCGAACTGGCGGGCCACCGCAAGCTCCGACATCGGCCGCAGCAACGAGTAGTACTGCAGATCAGCGGCCACCTGTTTCTGCACGTACATGCCGAAGGCCTGTTCGAACGCCCAGCCCTTCGACCACTGGTGGTTGACCTCGCCGGTGCCCGGAATCTGGCTGCCGTAGCTGGCCGACCGTTCGTTGGAGAACACCACCTGGTCAACGCCCTGCAGCAGCGCAGCCAGCACCATGATCGCCGAGTTCACCGCGGTGACCGGGATGTGCCCGTTCCATGCGCCTTGGCGGTTGAGTTCGAACAGCTCCGGCGCCAGCGCGCGGCCGAGGTTCAACGTCGGCAGCCCGGTGCGCTCGGCACAGGCACGGATCAACTGCGAACCACCAATCCAGGTCACCGTCTCGTCCACGCCGGCGCGACGCAGCGCTTCGATGCTGACCAGCGAATCCTTGCCTCCACCGATGGCGACCAGCGCATGCGCCTGCAGGCCCAGCACCGGTACCTGCACCGTTTCGCCCTGCACCGGCAGGCGGAAGCGCCCACGCAGGTTCAGGCCGTTGCGGTAGGCGAATTCGCCCAGGCCGTTGAGGTAGATGGTCTCCACCAGCGCTGCGGTATCGGCATCGATGCTGTAGCTGTCGATGCTGACCGTATCGGGCACGCCGGCCTTGTAGTAGCTCACACCGGCAATCAGGTGCAGCAGCCGCAGCGCGCGCTGCACGGCATCGGCACGGGCCGGTTCCAGCACGAACGGAGCGCCGGGCACGGTAACGGTTTCCACCATTTCCGGGCCGTCATCGAAGGCGTAGACCAGCTTGGCCACGCCGGTGTCCGCGGCGAATTCGCAGCGGACGAAGCGGAAGCGGGAAACCTGGTGTTTGTCGAAAGCAGTCATGGTGAATCCAGTTCAAGCACGGTCAGGCACGTGCCCGCGCGCAGGCGCGGGACGTGTCGGTGGGCGGGTGCAGGGCGCGGAAGGCGACGATCATTCGATCACGTCCTCGCGCGGCATCGCCCGCTGGTTGTAGGTGTTGGACATCACATAGCCGTAAGCACCGGCGTCGGCGATCAGCATCACATCGTCCGGCGCGGTCGACACCGGCAGCTTGCGGCGCTTGCCGAACACATCGCTGGATTCGCAGATCGGGCCGACCACATCGAACGCCGCTTCGGCGTAACCGCCCTGGCGGCTGAGGTTCTCGATGTCGTGCCAGGCGTCGTACAGGGCCGGGCGCATCAGCGTGTTCATGCCGGCATCCAGGCCGACGCGGCGCACGCCATCCTTCTCCACCACCTGGGTGGCGTGGGTCAGCAGCACGCCCGATTCGGCCACCAGGAAGCGGCCCGGCTCGATCGCCAAGCGGAACGCCGGATGCAGCGCCTTGACCTCGGCCAGGCCCTCGGCCCAGGCATCCAGGTCGAACGGCTCGTCTTCGTCGCTGTACGGAATCGGCAGGCCACCACCGATGTCGATGGTATGCACGCTGCCGATACGACGCGCGAAGCCAGCCAGCTCATCGCACATCAGGCGCCAGTGCTGGGCGGTTTCCACGCCGCTGCCAAGGTGCGCATGCAGGCCGACCACGCGGGTGCCCAGCTCGGTGGCCGCGCGTACGAACTCGTCCACGCGCGCGATCGGCAGGCCGAACTTGGATTCCTTGCCACCGGTGCGGACCTTGGCGTGATGGCCTTCGCCACGGCCCAGGTCCACGCGCAGCCACAGCTCGCGGTTGCGGAACAGGTCCGGCCAGCGTTGCAGGGCTTCGACGTTGTCGACAGTGACGGTCACGCCCAGCGCGAACGCCGCTTCGTACTCGCTGCGCGGGCAGAAGCTGGGGGTGAACAGCACGCGCTTGGGCGACAGTTCCGGAATGGCCTGGAACACATGCTTCAGCTCACCGTGCGACACGCACTCCAGGCCGAAACCCTCGGCTTCCAGCAACTGCAGGATGGCCGGATGACTGTTGGCCTTGATCGCGTAGTAACGCTGGTCGATCGGCTTGATCGCCGCCAGCGCGCGGGCACGCGCCCGAACCGTCGGCAGGTGGTAGACGTAGCGCGGGGTGCCGGCATCGGCCAGCTGCAGCAGGTGCGCACGCTGACCACGCCACCACGGCGTACCACGCGGGCGCACGGTGCCGGCGATTTCGCGCCAGCGCGGGCCGAACACTTCGGTCTCTTCCACCGGCATCGCGCCGCTGTCGATCAGTTCGGCGTGCAGGATCGGCAGCAGGCCATCGGCATCGGCTTCGTCGATGACGAAGGTCAGGTTCAGGTCGTTGGACGACTGCGAAATCATGTGCACGCGCTCACGACCGAAGGTCGCCCACACGTCCGACAGCTTGTGCAGCAGCGAGCGCATGCCCAGGCCGACGAGGGTGATCGCCGCGCACGGCACGATCACCTTGACCTTGCAGATCTGCGACAGGTCGGCCGACAGCGCGGCCAGCACATCGGTGTTGACCAGGTTCTCGGACGGATCCAGCGATACGGTGACGTTGGTCTCGGCCGAACCGATCAGGTCCACCGACAGGCCGTGCTTCTTGAACAGGCCGAATACATCGGCGAGGAAGCCGACCTGCTGCCACATGCCGATGCCTTCCATCGACACCAGCACGATGCCGTTGCGGCGACTGATCGCTTTCACGCCCGGCACCGGCGCGGCATTGCCGTCGATGCTGGTGCCCGGCAGTTCCGGACGCTCGGTATCGAGGATCGCCATCGGCACGCCTGCATCGCGGCAGGGCTTGATCGAGCGCGGGTGTAACACCTTGGCACCGGTGGTGGCGATTTCCTGCGCTTCGTAATAGTCCAGCCGGGTCAGCAGACGCGCATCCGGCACGTCCTTGGGATTGGCGCTGAACATGCCTGGCACATCGGTCCAGATCTCCACGCGGCTGGCGCCGAGCAGCGCACCGAAGTACGCCGCCGAGGTATCCGAGCCGCCGCGGCCGAGGATGGCAGTGCCACCGTCGGCATGGCGCGAGATGAAACCCTGGGTGATCAGCAGGCGCGTGGGCTGGGCGCGGAAGCGCTGCGCCCACTCGGCATCGGCACGCCACTGGCAGTTCACCGAAAGGCGCTGCGACCAGTCGCTCTGGTTCGGCTGCGGCGGCAGCGCGTCCAGCCACTGCCGCGCATCCATCCAGCCGAAATCCAGGCTGCTGGCTCGCAGGTAGGCCGCGCCCAGGCTGGAAGACAGCAGTTCACCCTGGCCGAGCACTTCGGCCTGCCAGTCCAGTGGGCGGCTGGGTGCACGCGGGTCGTCCAGCAGGCCCTGCAGCGCGGCCAGCCGCTCGGCCAGCACCTCCGCGCCCAGCCCCAGCTCGTCCAGGAAGGCCTGGTGGCGTTCGACCAGCGCCGCCACGCGATCACGGCTGTCCGGCGCGCCATCGGCAATCGCGGTCAGTTCATTGGTGACCCCGGACAGCGCCGAAACCACCACCAGAACGCGCGAACCGGTCTCTTCGGCCCGTTTTTTCGCCAGCTTCCCGATCGTGTCCCAGCGGTGGCGACGCGACACCGAGGTGCCGCCGAACTTCAGTACGATCCAACGATCGACAAGGGGGGAAGCTGACATGGATAGGCTATGTGTAATGTGGGGAAGCCGCCCTCGGGGGCGGAACCTTCGATTCTAAGCCCAATACACCCGTCAATGACCGCCTACCGCTACCTGCAGCTCGATGTCTTCGCCCACCAGCCCGGTACCGGCAACCCGCTCGGTGTCGTGTTCGACGCGGATGGACTGTCCACCGACCGCATGCAGGCCCTGGCCGCCTGGCTGAACCTGTCCGAGACCGTGTTCTTCCTTCGCCCCACCGTTGCCGGCGCCGACTACCACGTGCGCATCTTCACCCCTGCCAGCGAGCTGCCCTTCGCCGGGCACCCCAGCGTGGGTGCCGCCTGGGCTGCGGTCACCTGCGGCCTGGTGCAGCCACGCGACGGGGCCCTGGTGCAACAGTGCGCGGCCGGCCTGCTGCCGGTGCGGGTTACCGGGCCGGCCAACGCGCCCACCATCCAGCTGGCCAGTCCAGCGGCGCGGCCGCTGCCGGCAGTGCCAGACGGCATTCCTGATGCCCTGCGCGCTGCTGCCGCCGAGGGCCAGCGCGCCGAGCTGTGGGACAACGGACCGCGCTGGTGGCTGCTGCCGCTGCGCGACGCCGAGGCCGTACGCACGCTCGCACCGGACATGGCGGCCCTGCGCGACTGGAGCATTGCCACCGACGCGCTCGGCATCGCCGTGTTCGCGCTCGAACCCGATACCGGGCACGACCTGGTGGTGCGCGCGTTCTGCCCCGCCGATGCGCCCAACGTGCCGGAAGACCCGGTGACCGGCAGCGCCAACGCGCTGATCGGCGCCTGGCTGCGGCAGCGCAATGCCCTGCCCGGCGAGAACGGGACCTATGTGGCCAGCCAGGGCCGCGAGATCGGCCGCGACGGCCGTGTCCAGGTCACCGTCGACGCGCAGGGCACGGTGTGGATCGGTGGTCAGGTGCAGCCGGTGATCGACGGCAACATCCGCTGGTAGTACCGGGCCACGCCCGGCGGCCTGCCGCGCTGCGCGCTCGCGGGGCATGGCCCCGCGCTACCCTATGCCGCCTGCTTCCTGGAGTTCCTGCCCGATGACCACCCGCCGTTTCCTGCAGCTGGATGTGTTTTCCCCGCGCCCGGGCGCCGGCAATCCGCTGGCCGTCGTGCTCGATGCCGAAGGCCTGGACGATGCAGCGATGCAGACCATCGCCCGCTGGACCCGCCTGCCCGAAACCACCTTCGTGTTCCCGGCACAGACGGCCGGCGCCAGCTATCGGCTGCGCATGTTCAGCCCGCAGAAGGAAGTGCCGTTCGCCGGTCATCCAAGCGTCGGCACCGCCCATGCGGTGCTGCAGGCAGGCCTCGCCTTGCCTGTCGACGGGGTTCTGGTACAGGACGGCATCGCAGGCGCCCTGCCACTGCGCGTGACGGGCGAAGGCGCACAGCAACGCATCGCCATCCGTACACCGCGTGCACAGCTGGCCGAGATCGCCGCTGCCGAGGATCCGCGCCTGCAACCCGCATTGCGCACCTGGCCGCTGGGTTCGCTGCCGCCGGCCCGTATGCAGGGCGGCCGCAGCTGGTGGGTCGTGCAGGTTGCGGATGAGACCGCATTGCGCACCCTGCGTCCGGACTGGGATGCGATCGCCACACTGGCTGAATCGACCGACAGCATGGGCGTGTTCGCCTACGCTTTTGCCGAAGGCAGCGAAGGCTACGATCTGGCCGTGCGCGCGTTCGTCGGCAATGGACGCCGCTTCGAGGATGCGGCTTCAGGTGCGGCCAATGCCGTGCTGGCGGCCTGGCTGGACCTGCGCGATGCCCTTCCGCGCGGCCGCCAGCCCTTCGAAGTCAGCCAAGGCCGCGAAGTCGGCCACGATGCGCGGCTGACGCTGCTGGTGGATGAAGACGGCGAGGTCTGGTCCGGTGGCCAGGTGCAGACCGTAATTTCCGGCACCATCGACTGGTGAACGCAAGGCGGTAGAGCCGGCCGCTGGCCGGCTGCCACCTTATACCCGGTTTCACGTGGTTGCCGGCCAGCGGCCGGCACTACCTTCTCAGCCCAGCTCGGCTTCGAGGCTGATCGGCACTGCACTCAGTGCCTTGGAAACCGGGCAGTTCTGCTTGGCGTCATCAGCGATCGCGCGGAACTGCGTCGCATCGATTCCCGGTACTACCGCCTTCACTTTCAGTCGGATCTGCGACAGCTGCGGGCCGCCTTCCATCGACAGATCGACTTTGGCTTCGGTATCCAACGAGGTTGGGGTGAAACCGGCTTCGCCGAGCTTGGCCGACAGCGCCATGGTGAAACATCCGGCGTGCGCGGCAGCGATCAGCTCTTCGGGATTGGTGCCCTTTTCATCACCGAAACGGCTGTTGAAGCCGTAGCGGGTTTTGTCCAGCAGGCCACTCTGTGGCGTGCTCAACTGGCCCTTGCCCGACTTCAGGTCGCCTTCCCAATGCGCGGTAGCGTGTCGCGAGATTCCCATGTCCTGCTCCGTTGTGGCTGCGATGAACCGATACCCTGGCACGCACCGCGTTAGCCCTGCGTCGCCCCGCCGCATGCGCCGCGCCTGTCCCGAGCCAGCGAGTGGACACTTCTTCGCCACCAATCCGGCGATTTCTCCCTTGTTTTCAGTCATTTCGCCAACCCGACCGAAAACACGAATACTGCGGTGCAGTGCACCAGGACACCCGTTTCCGCCACTACCGGTCATGTACTGAATCGGCCTGGATATGAAAAAACATGCACTTTCAGCGCTCCAGGCTATTGGCGGCGCCCAAGAGTTGCCCTACATTGCGCTTGCCGACGGGGTTCGGCGCCGACCAAACAACCAACCGTTCACGGAACAGGAAACCATGGCAAAGACCGCTAAGAAGGCTGCCCCGAAGAAGGCAGTGAAGAAAGTCGCGACGAAGGCTGCTGCCGCCAAGCCGGCCGCTCCGAAGCCGATCAAGGAAGTGCTGACCAAGTCGGGCCTGGTTGCACACATCGCTGAAGTCTCCGGCGTTGTCGCCAAGGACGTCCGCGCTGTGCTGGCCTCGCTGGAAGGCGCTGTCGCCGCTTCGGTGCACAAGAAGGGCGCAGGCTCGTTCACCCTGCCGGGCCTGCTGAAGATCAGCACCGTCAATGTGGCAGCCAAGCCGAAGCGCAAGGGCATCAACCCGTTCACCAAGGAAGAGCAGTGGTTCGCCGCCAAGCCGGCCACCACCAAGCTCAAGGTTCGCCCGCTGAAGAAGCTCAAGGACGCTGCGCTCTAAGCGCGCGCCCTGCAGCGGATACCTGACGGGACGGCCTTGGCCGTCCCGTTTTTTTTGCCCCGCATCCGCGCACGCTCTGCAGTAGATCCACGCCATGCGTGGATGCCGTCCACTGCGCCCTCCGCAACACAGCGTTTCCCGCGCCCAGGCAATCTCCCGCACAGGCCCGCCGCCCATGGCCTCGCCGCTGTTTTTTCCAGTGCGGGAACGAACCGGGTGGAACACTGCGTGCAGCCCCGGCCATCGCCGCCGGCCAATGCCTTGCCTATGGTGGACACATTCCTCCCCCCAGCGCGAGCACCCCCATGGCCAGCCCCTCGACCCGCTACCGGATCTCGGTGACCCCGATCGAAAAGGACGGGCACCAGTGCACCGGGCGCTGCACCATCGAACTGGAACACCGAGCCAGCCGCGACCTGATGCGCCTGCTGGAATCGGCCCCACGCACGGCAGGCCTGAGCGGCGACGAACGCGCCACCCTGGTGGTGGCCACCCAACTGCTGCGTGACATCGTGCAGCGCCATGCAGACACCGACGGCCATGCACTGGCAGCGATCGCGGTACAGGTCCTGCCGGCGCTGGATGCGCTGGAGCAGCTTCCCTCTTCGCGCTGACCACTTCACGCTGAGCGGCCCCCGGCCGCTACACTGCCGCCTTCCAGGTCGCCTCGGGGAGGAGGCAGACATGCGTGGTTTTCTTGCCTTGTTGATCCCGTTGCTTGCGGTGGCGTGCTCCAACCCGCCCCCTCCAGCCGATTCCAGCACGTCGGACTCAACCCCCGCCGCACCCGCCCCTTCCGCGCCTACGACGAACAGGGCCCCGGAATCTGCGACCGTCGACGCCATCACCATCGACCCGCTGTATGGCGCTGTTGCCATCGGCAGCGAATCGCCCGCGGGAATGCTCAACCGCTACATGCTCGACCTGCTCAACCAGAACAAGGTGCGCAGCGATGCTGCCTGGGCCTATGCCCCGGCCGACCCGCGCCATGCCGACGATGCCGTGCTGCGCCTGCTGCCCGACGTGCGCAACCTGCGCCTGGACAGTGACGTGGCGTTGCCACGCGACGATGGGCAGCCGCCACGCCTGCTGGAGGTGCCAGTGAAGATCCGCGCGGTGACCGCCGACGGCACCTTCCGCTACCACGGCTGGTACCGGGTACAGCCCAGTGCTGACGGCCGCGCCTGGCAGATCCAGTCGGCCAGCCTGCAGCCAACGCTGGACTGAACCGTTGCACCCGTGTGTACCCGCGATTCAGCGGGCAAAGCTACTCTGTAGGCCTCTTGGATCCCTCTTCCGGTCACCGCCATGCGCCTGCGTTCCCTGATGACCCGCCTTGCCGCCTCGACCGTGCTGATTGCTGCCGCGATCGGTGCGCAGGCCGCCCCTTCGATCTCCGGTCGCGAACTGGCGGTTGGCGCCAGCGACGTGCAGCAGTACCTGGACGGAAGCTTCCCGCGTACCCAGGACGCGCTGGGCGGCCTGATCGCGCTGACCATGAGCCACCCGCAGCTGAG
The DNA here is from genome assembly GCF_052114665.1 of Stenotrophomonas sp. 2YAF22. NCBI lineage: Bacteria > Pseudomonadati > Pseudomonadota > Gammaproteobacteria > Lysobacterales > Lysobacteraceae > Stenotrophomonas > Stenotrophomonas sp. 2YAF22. The sequence continues at coordinate 12,720 of NZ_JBFRFE010000026.1, forward strand.
CCTGCCGGCAGGCGAGCGATTGAACCTGGGCATGGACGTGGCATTGGCCACCGCCGGCGGCAACCCGGCCCAGCTGGGCACGGTGAAGCTCAGCAGTGGCCTGCGCTATGACGCGCAGACCCAAGGCTTCCACCTGCAGCAGCCGACCGTGGATGACTTCACTCCGGCCAACCAGGGTGGCCGCCTCGACTCCCGCACCCGCGGCCTGCTCAATGCGTGGCTGAGCGACTACGCCCAGCGGGAACCGATCTACAAGCTGGACCCGGCCGTGGCCGGCCTGCTTGGTGCCCTGCAGGTGCAGTCGGCGCAGGTGAAGAACGGCAAGCTGGTGGTGACCTTCAACCAGAACCTGGGCGACCTGGTGCCGGCCGGCATCCTCGGCAAATAAGGTAGTGCCGGCCGCTGGCCGGCAATCCTTTCACGCACGTGCCGGCCAGGGGCCGGCACTACCAGCGCAGCATCACGCCGCCAGCGCTTTCACCACCGCCTCGCTGAAGGCCGGAATGTCATCCGGTTTGCGGCTGGTGATCAGGTTGCCGTCCACTACCACTTCCGCGTCGCGCCAGCGCGCGCCGGCATTGGCCAGATCCTGCTGCAGCGACGGCCACGACGTTACCTCGTGCCCCTTGGCCAGCCCGCTGTTGATCAGCAGCCAGGGGCCGTGGCAGATCGCCGCCACCGGCTTGCCGGCATCGGCCACGCCGCGAATGAAATTCAATGCCGCTTCATTGGTACGCAGGGTGTCCGGATTGATCACGCCGCCGGGCAGCACCAGCGCATCGAAGCGGCCGGCATCGGCTTCATCCAGCGGTTGATCCACGGCGACCGAGTCGCCCCAGTCCTTGTCCTTCCAGCCCTTGATGCTCGCCTCTTTGGCCGGCGACACCACGCTCACCCGCGCGCCCTCCGCTTCCAGCAGGCGCTTGGGCTCGATCAGTTCGGATTGCTCGAAACCGTGCGTGGCGAGGATGGCGATCTGCTTGCCGCGTAGACGCTGAGTCATGTCGTGCTCCAGATAGGGGGAGCGGACAGGGTGGCCGAGTGGGCCTTGAACGGCGGTGACCCTCACGTGCACGGCAGGTGGAGAAACGCCCGGGTAGCGCCGGCCAGCAGCCGGCACTACCCAACACATTCAGCGCTTGGGCTGCAGCATCGTGCCGGTGCACTTGGGCGAGCCACAGCGGCACTCCCAGATTTTCTTCAGCTTGGCCGTGTGGCGCTCGGCCAGGGTGATGCCGTAGTTGTACGTCAACTCTTCACCGGCCTTGATATCGCGCAGCGCCTCGATGAAGACCTTGTCGCCGCGGCTGTCACCGTCTTCGTCTTCCTCGATCACCGCCTCGCAGTTCGGGTCGCAGCTGTGGTTGATCCAGCGCGCGTCGTTGCCCTTGTAGTTGGCATCGATCACCCAGTCATCGTTGAGGGTGAACAGGAAGGTATGGCCACTTTCCACATCGCCACTGTCATCGGCATCGACATCGCCGTGGCTGCGCAGCAGGCCCTTGTACTGGATCACGCGCTCGCCCTGCTTGATCGGGGCCACGGAAAACACACCGTTGCCGTGGATGGCGGACTTGCGGGCTTGGATCTTCTTGGGCATCGGCAAGAGACGTTTGCAGCGAAAGGAACGTTGATTCTCGCCCATTCCGGGTGATTGCGAAAATCACCCCCATGCCCCAGCATGTCGCCCCGATGGCGGTCCTTGGCGACTGCCCTCCGGCCGGGCCCAAGCGCCCGCTGAATGGCCGGGTTGGATGCCGGCGAATAAAAGCGTACAATTTCAGTCCGCTTTAAGAACCACTCGCATCCCATGTTGCGCGTCACCAAGCTCACCGATTACGCCACCGTCGTACTG
>NZ_JBFRFE010000027.1:0-14353 GCF_052114665.1 Stenotrophomonas sp. 2YAF22
GGGTACTGTGGGTTTGCGGGGTGTGAGCGGCATGGATGCCGCGACCAAGCCCCCAGGGATGGGTTCACGGCGTCCCCGCAMACCCACAGTRCCCCGCCATCCCACGGAATGCCGGCTTTTGACGTTGACGTTGACGTTGCCTTGGTTTGAAGGCCTCTGCGGGTGCAGGGCGCAGCCCTGCCGAACAATCCCCTCAGCCGTCGCCCTGGATGCCGCCGGGCGCCTGCGTCGGATCGCGCCAGCGCCGCACCGTGCGCTGGAAAAACAGGTTGTTCGGCAGCTGCAGCACCGTGCCCTCGTGGCCGTTGCCGGTTTCCTGCAGCGTGGTGTAGATCAGGTTCACGTCGATTACCCGGCCCTTCAGCCCGGGCTTTTCGCCGTTCTCCAGCACTTCGATGTAGTCATGCAGGCGGAACGGCCGCGTGGTGAAGATCAGCAGCGTGCAGAAGATGTTGGACAGCACGCTCCAGGCCGCGAAGAACGCCACCGCACCCACCGCAGCGAAACCGGTGAAGGCCGTCCACAGCACCGAGGGCGATGCGCCGAGCAGGCTGAGGATGTACAGCACCGCGCTGAAATAGACCACGAAGCTGGTGATCCGGCGCGCGCCCATCACCATTTCCGGCGGCAGCGTGTAGTGGTCGGCGAAGCGGCGGATCAGGCGCCGCGCCAGCACCCGCAGCAGCCAGGCGGCGAGCAGGGTGATCAGGATCTGCAGGGCGATCCCGATGTCATGCAGCCAGGGGTGGGTCCAGGCGGGCAGGTGGTCCTTCAGCGACAACATCATGGGGCGACAACGTGTGACGAAACGGGGCTTGATGTTACCCGGCGCGTGTCGACGTTTCGACCGCCTGTGCCCAGGCAAGGCAGACGAGGTCCCGTTTGTGCTGCTGCAGGCAGGCGCGGCCGCTCTCGGCACGCCAGTGCAGGGAAACGCCGAACGCCTGCAGCAGCATGCAGGCCACGATCGCCAGCAGGGCGGCGCAGGAAGGACTGGACATGGGAGGCTCCTGGCCGGGCAGGCCTGCGGGGGACCTGTGATGGATGCAGCCAGGCGCGAAAAGGTTGCAAGCGGAAAGCGTGTCGGCAGATCTAAACCTTTTTCCGGCTGGCCGCATCCAACGGATATGCTCGACACCACCATGCCCGCGCCGCCTGCCGCCACCGACGCCGTCGACGAAACCGCCTTGGTGCGTGCGGCGGCGGCCGGCGATACCGCTGCCTACGAACTGCTGTATCGGCGGCATTCGCCGCGGGTGTTTGCCTCGTTGTGGCGCCTGTGTGGCGGGCAGCAGGCACGCGCCGAGGATGCACTGCAGGAGGCCTTCCTGCAGGCATGGAAGGCACTGCCGGGCTTCCGTTTCGAGAGCAGCCTGTCGACCTGGCTGCATCGGTTGGGAGTGAACGCCGCGCTGATGGAACTGCGCGGTCGTGCCGCCGGGCATGACCACGACAGCCTGGACGACGTTGACGGTGGCATACCGGAGATGGCGGTGCATGATGGCTGCGCCGGCACCGAACGCGACCTGGAGCGCGCGTTGGCGACCCTGCCGCCGCGCGCGCGTGCGGTACTGGTGCTGCACGATATCGAAGGCTGGAAACACCATGAAATCGCCGGCCAGCTGCAGATGGCGGTCGGCAGTTCCAAAGCACAGCTGCATCGCGCGCGTGGCCTGCTGCGCGCGCGCCTGGGAGACATGACATGACTACGCACGACCCCGATCACGATCTGCTGGCGCGCCTGCGCGCCCTTCCCGCGGAACGCAGCGCACCGGCTGATGGCTGGGAACGCCTGTCGGCGCGGTTGCCACCCCGCGAACCGGTTGCCGTGCAGGCGCCGGTGGACAACGTGGTGGCCTTGCCACTGCGCACCCGTCGCCGCTGGTGGCTGCCGGTTGGCGCGGCGTTGGCGGCCAGCCTCGCGCTCTACGCGGTGGCGCCGTGGCGGCATGCACCCGAGGCGCTGCCTGCACCCAATGGCCTGCAGCTGCAGGCCGATGCGATGACCGAACAGTACCGGCAGGCCGTGGCGTCGCTGCCTGATGGCACTGCGCCGGAGTGGCAGCCCGCGCTGCATGAACTGGATCGCAGCGCGGAACAGATCCGCGCCGCGATGGTGCAGGACCCGCGTGCGCCGCACCTGCTTGGACAGCTCAAGCGGACCTATGCGCTGCGGCTCGAACTGACCCGGCAGGCGGCCCAGGCCGCTTCCGGTCTGACAACCTGAGGAGACCCCGATGCGAACCCTTCCCCTTCTCTGCGCGGCCCTGCTGCTGGTGCCCGCCATGGCGCTGGCCGATACGCGCGTCGATGAACGCCACAATGTTGCGGCAGGCGGCCGCATCGAACTGAGCAACGTCGCTGGCAAGGTGACTGTACGCGGCTGGGACCGCAATGACGTGCAGCTCACCGGCACGCTCAGCGACGGCTTGCAGCTGCGCCAGGAAAAGAGTGCCAACCGGGTGCGCTGGGAAATCGAGTATCCGCGACGCGGCAACAATGGCGGCGCCACCTTGACCCTCAACGTGCCGCGCTCGGTCGAGCTGCTGCTGAGCACGGTCAGTGCCGACCAGGACATCAGTGGCGTTGATGTGCGACGCCTGCAGGCCGACACCGTCAGTGGCAATCTTGCCGCCGCTGGTCGTAGCGGCGACAGCGTGCTCAACACGGTCAGCGGCAATGTCACTGCACGGTTGCAGACCCCGCGGCTGGACGTGAACACGGTCAGCGGCCGGATCGAGGCCGGTGGCGGAGTTTCCGGCGAGATCGGGGCGCAGACGGTGTCCGGCCGGGTCGGCGTCGATGCCGGTCGCATCCAGCGCCTGGTGGTGGAGACGGTATCCGGCGGCATTGACCTGTCGGCGACCGCATTGGCGCCGGGCGGGCGCATCAACGTGGAGTCGGTCAGCGCATCGGTCAGCCTGCGCCTGCCGCGCACGGTGTCGGCGCAGCTGTCGGTGAACAGCTTCAGCGGGTCGATCAACAGTGACGCCGGCAAGGTCGAACGGCCGCGCTATGGGCCGGGCAGCAGCCTGGATGCCCGCCTGGGCAGCGGCGATGGCGATATCCGCGTGCAGTCGCACTCGGGCAGCGTGCAGGTGCGCCTGGACCGCTGAGCGCGGCCCGGCAGGCCGCGGCGGCAGCGCCGCCGCGGTCGGGGGAGGGTCAGCTGGCTTTCTTCAGCGCCCAGGTGGTACCGAGAACTTCAATCTTGCCACCGCTCTTGCGGAACGCGGCCAGGTCGGAGGCGATCGAGTCGCTGTTGACCACGGTGCTGGCGGATGCGCCCTTGCGTTCGCTGCGGATGCTGTTGCTGGCCTTCGCGGGGGTCTTTGCCTTGCGGGGCATGGTTGCTCCTGTCAGGTGGAAGGGGAGGAAAGCGCGCAGGATTCAGCCTGGCGCAGGTAGTCCTGCCGCTCGCGGCGGCAGTCATCGCCGCCCATCGAAAACTGGCGGCAGATCGCCGGGCGCTGCGAATAGATCGTGCAGCGCAGGTGATACGGATCGATCGCCGCGCACCAGCCTTCCTCGTTGCGCGCCATCACGGCACGGCCGTGTGCGTCGCGCGACAGGAACTGGCCGGGCACGTGGTCGCCGGGCTGCAGCAGGACCGGCAACCGGCAACAGACCGCGTCACAACGGCGGCAGTCGATGGGTGCTGGTTCAGCGTCAGGTTGTACGGCCACAGGGGCCTGGCGGGTGCCCAAAGCGGGTCTCGATGGCGGCTCGGGTAGTACGCGGACCATGATCGAGCCAGAAGGCATGGTCGCCAGACCCGCTGGGCGGGGCAGGCTGCACCATGGGTACACACACCGGCGAGGCCAGCGGAAGGTGCAGCGGTTTTCTAGCCGGCCAAGGGTAGCTCAGACCGCGTAACGTTTTGTTAATCCCGGCTGGCTGCCGCCAGCGCGAGGCCCTGGACGACCCCCAGCGAGGGCTCGCCGTGCACCATCCGGGCGCCCGGGAACGCCTCGGCAGCCGCCTGTCGCAGGTAGCCGGCGCGGGACATGCCACCGGTCAGGAACACCGCGTCAGGGTCGCCGCCGATGTCGCTGCGGACCTGGGCCAGCAGTTCACGGATCTGGCTCAGATAGCCATGGGCGGCGGCGGCCAGGCCGTCGGCGCTGTTGTCCACGTGCAGGTCGCGGGCGATGTAATCCAGCGTGCTGCGGTGTTCGCTGGCACCGCTGAGGGCGATCTTGGCGCGCTCGACATCGCGGTACAGGCGGGCGGTGTTGCCGGTGTCCTGCAGCGCCTGCAGGCGCGCGCCCCACGGCGCGTCGACGTTGTCGTAGTTGTGCTGGCGGAACTCGCGCTGGCGGGTCATGTCCTGCACGGTGGCCGCTTCCACGTAGTGGTGGGTGGGCACGCGGGTGATGCCGCGGCCGAACAGCGGCATGTAGCCGGACAGGCTCAGGGCCAGGTCGATATCGGTGCCGCCGCGGGCAATACCCCAGGCACGGTGGATGCGCGGGGCCTGGCTGCCGCCCACTTCGGCGTGGGCGATATCGGTGGTGCCGCCGCCGATATCGACGATCACCGCCTGATGGCGATCGCGGCTTTCAGCGTGGTAATGCATTGCTGCGGCGGCAGGCTCTTCGAGGAAATCGATGTGGTCGAAACCAGCCTGGCCGGCTGCTTCGCGCAGGATGTCCAAGGCCTGGTCGTTGCCGGCCTCGCCGATCGAGCTGCGGAACTGCACCGGGCGGCCGAGCAGGGCGCTGCGCAGCGGCTGGCCGAGCTGGGCGCTGGCGGTCAAGCGGATGTGTTCGAGGATGTGCGCGGCAATGCCGGTGATGGTCTGCCGCGCGCGTGGGTGCAGGTTGTAGCCGAGCATGGACTTCGGGCTCTGCACGAGGTTGCCTTCGTGCTCCTCGAAATACGCTTCCAGCGCGTCGTCGCCATAGACGGCGTTCTGCAGCAGGTCGCTGGCGCTGCGTTCCTTTCCGGCGCGAGCCTCCATCCATTCCCGGCGCAGGGCGCGCAGTGCCTCGCGGCGCAGGGCCTGTGGCGTGCGCTCCTGGCCAGCGGCGCGGGCCGCGCGAGCGGCGCTGTCGATCAGCTGCTGCAGTTCGTGTTCCTGCCCGGCGTCGAGCTGGAAATCGTCCGGGTCGGGCACCACGCCGGGGAAGTACACGCTGGTGCGGAACTGTTCGGCCTCGCCGAAGCGGATCGGCAGCAGCGTCCCATCACGCACGATGGCGGCGGCGGAGTTGCTGGTACCGAAGTCGATGCCGAGGCGCATGGGGAGGTCCGGGGACGATCAGGGGCCGCGCACTCTGCTGGAGTTTGCCGCGCGCTGCAAGTTCCGGTGCCTGCCTCGGGCGGGGTGGGCGAAGCCGCGCCCGGATCGTCGCCGGAAAATGAACGAAAAGGCCGGGCGGTTACAATGGCCGCTGTTGATTCATTTTGAGGTACTTGCAATGTCTTCTGTTCCCGCCTGCCCGCAGTGCACCCTGGAAAACACCTATGCCGATGGCGCGCTGTGGATCTGCGCCGACTGCGGCTTCGAGTGGACGGCCGAAGAAGCTACCGGTTCGACCCTGGTCGTGCGTGACAGCAACGGCAATACCCTGCAGACCGGCGATACCGTCACCGTGATCAAGGACCTGAAGGTCAAGGGCTCCTCAATCCCACTCAAGCAGGGTACGGTGATCCGCAACATCCGCCTGGTCGAAGACGATGCCGAGCACATCGAGGGCAACTCGGACAAGATCAAGGGGCTGGTGCTGAAGACCTGCTTCCTCAAGAAGGCCTGATCGCGCCTCAGCGCTTGGCCTGCTGCGCTCGCCAGCGGGCCAGGCTGTCCAGCTTGGCCTGGTAGCGGGCCTGCTGCGTTGAACCGCCCAGTTCCTGCGCCCGCAGCAGTTCGCGGTCCGCACGCTGCAGCCGGCCCGTCAGGAAATACACCCGCGCCAGGCCGAAGTGGWACTGGTGCGCGGTGTCGTACAGGCGCACCGCCCGCCGGTAGTACGTGATCGCCTTGTCCAGGTCGCCAGCGCGTTCGGCCTGGGCACCCTGCATGTACTGCGCGAACGGATCCTCGCGCTGCACCGACTGCAGCTTCTTCTGCATGGCCTGCGCCTGCGCGGTCATGCCCAGCTTGCGATAGAGCGCACTGGCGTTGTTCAGCGCTGCACTCTGGCGTCCGTCCAATCGCAATGCCGTGTCCAGCGCAGTGCGGGCCGCCTGGTCATCGCCCAGGCGGTTGTCGAGCACACCGATGTTGTTCCACGTCGGGGCGAACCCGGCGTCCTGCGCCAGCGCCGCATCGAAGAAGGCGCGCGCCCCGCGCAGGTCGCCATCGGCCAGCTGCTCCGCACCCCGGTTGTTGTAGTAGTGCGCCAGCGCCCGTTCGCGGCCGATGGGTTGCGGCCCGTGGCGGTCGTACAGCACGTTGCGGTCCAGGTCGACCGTACCGTAGCGGCCACCGACATCCACGCCAGCGTTGACGTGCCCGACGTTGTAGACCACGCCCTGGTCCTGGTCCTGGTACCACGACACCACCTGGCCGACTTCCTGCACCCGCGCCTGGATGCCGGCCTCACGGGCCAGGGTGACAAACAGCAGGGTGAAGGCGAGGCAGTTGGCACGCTGGTGCTGCCAGATCTCGCTGATGGTGTAGGTCGCATCGGCGTCGTACTGCAGGTCCATGCCGTGCTGGCTGAAGATCATTTCCACCAGCGCCTGCAGGCGCTGGTCACGCGAGTAGCTGCGGCTGATCACCTGCTTCTGCAGCATCTCGCGCATCGCCGGCGGGATCGCGAGCACCTGTTCGGGTGTCGGCACGCTGGCGGCGGTGACCTTTACGGTGGAGATGGTCGGAATGGCCGGCGCGGCAGCGGGCGCATCCTGTGCGCACAGGGCGGGGGTGCCGAGCGCGAGCAGTGGCAGGAGAAAGCATCGGGCGGCAAGACGGCGCATGACGGTTTCCGGCAGCGGCGGGCGCTCCCGCCTGCGGCCAGTGTAGACCCACGCGTGGCGGTCCGCATCCACCGGCAGCCGACGCTGCGCTTCGTCCACAGCCGATGTGGACCAGCACGCGACAAACCTGTGGACAACTGCCCCGCGCCCTTGCCCAGCGCGGGATGTGAGTGGCTGGTGAAAAAACAGCCAGCTTGCCCGGCGATGCCAAGGGCGGGATCATCCCCGCATGGACTTCGCCCCGCTGACTCTCGCTCCCGCGCACTGGCAGGCTCTGCAGGATGCCTATGCGACGCCACCGCGCGCCTATCACCACTTCGGCCATGTGYGCGCGGTGCTGCAGCATTGCCAGGAGGTGGCTGCAGGTCCGGGCTGGCAGCAGCCGGCCGAGGTCTATCTGGCAGTGCTGTACCACGATGCGATCTACCAGGCTGGCCGCAAGGACAACGAGGCCAGGTCGGCCGCGCTGGCACTGCAGGCGATCGCGGACTGGCCCGAGCTGGCATCGGTCGATGCCGGCCGGGTCGAGCAGTTGATCCTGCTCACCGCCCGCCATGGCGAGCTGGGCCCGGCCGATGTCGATGCCGAAGCTGCGCTGTTCCTCGACTGCGACATGGCGATCCTGGCGGCACCCGAGCAGGTGTTTGCCGCGTATGACCGCGGCGTGGCCGAAGAGTACAAAGGCGTAGTGCCGGGCTTTCTGTATCGCGCCGGACGCCGCCGCTTCCTGCAGGGGCTGCTGCGCGCGCCGCGGATCTTCCTCAGCGACTTTTTCGACCAGCGCCTTGATGCGGCCGCGCGGTCCAACCTGCGCCGCCAGCTGGGCGCCTGAGCGCGCCGCTACACTATCCACCTGCCATTGCGTGGTGTTGTTTGCAGCCGTGACCGTCTCCGATACTCCTGCCGATCCCCGTCCGCTGCCGCCGGAAGAACCCGGCCCCAACGAATGCTGCGGCAGTGGCTGCCCGTTGTGCGTACTCGACCTGTACACAGAGGAGCTGCAGCGTTACCGCAAGGCGCTGGCTGAGTGGCAGGCACGGCATCCGGACGCTGGCCCATGACGCGGGCCCGTCCGGCCGCGGCGCTGGCGCTGGTTGCACTGCTGTTGTTCGTGGCGACCGCGTTGTGGACGCAGTTCGCGCGTGCCGATCTGGATTGGGTGAAGGCCACCCTGAGCCTGTACCTGCATGGGCCGTGGGGCCTGGCGCTACGCACCGCTTATTGCCTGCTGGCTCTGGCCATCGCCGTGCTCGGCATCGCGTTGTATCGGCACAGCGTGGGGCCGCGGCGCAGCGCAGCGGCACCGCTGTTGTTCTGCGTGGCCGCCGTTGGCCTGGCCACCGTCGCCATCGGTGACAGCTGGCTGCCTGCGGCAACGCCGTTGCTGGCGCCGTTGATCCACGGCCTGGCCGCCAATACCGCCTTCCTGTGCGCCAGCGTCGGCATGCTGTTGCAGGCCTGGTACCTGCGCCGCGAGCCGGGCTGGCGAGGCAGTGCGGCGCTGTTGTGGGCCTGGGCATGGCTGGCCTTCGTGCTGCTGTGGATGCACGTGCTGTGGCGCGGTGGCCCACCGCGTGGGCTGGGGCAGAAACTGGTGATCGCGGTGATCGTCGGCTGGCTGCTGTGGCTGGCGCTGGCGCTGTATCGCCGCGGGCGTCCTGCCGGCACCCGCTGAATCAACCACCTGCCTGATTGCAGGCGGCCTGTACCGGTACGTGCCGTGCACGCAGCGGCGGCGTATCGTGTGCGCATTCCAACGGGATGCAGAACGATGCGTGCAGGGCTGGGCAGGGCGATGGGACTGGTGTTGGCGCTGGCGGCGGTGCCAGCGGTGGCGTCAGTGCAGCAGGTCAGCCATGGACGTTTCGATCAGGTGCCGGTGCATGTGCCGGCCGGGGCCCCGCAACGGGTGGTGATCTGGTTCCATGATGGCGCCGGTGCCGATGACAGCCGCATGCCGATCGAAGCGCTGCGTGCCGATGGTGCGCTGGTCGCATCGGTGGACGTGGCCCACCTGCGCGGTGTGCTCAAGCGCGAAGGCAACAGCAGCTGCGCGTTCGGGGCGGGCGATGTCGAGAATTTCTCGCGTTGGGTACAGGCGTTCCTGCATCTGCCGGGGTATCACCTGCCGTTGGTTGGCGGTAGCGGTGAAGGCGCCGAACTGGCCTACGCGCTGGCAGCGCAGGCCGACACCCAGGTCTTTGCCGGCCTGTTGACCTCGGGATTCTGCCCGGCCCATGTACACGAGCGCATGGTCTGCGGTGACGGCGTGAAGCACGACCGCCTGCAGCCCAGTGAACTGAATTTCCCGTGGTTGAACGCGGCCGGCGCGCCGGGGTGTTCGACCAACAGCGCTGGCGCGTTCGTGCAGCAGGTGGCAATGGCCCGTGAATTCAAGCGCACCGTTGCTGGCGATGCGACACCTGGGCTGGTGGCAGCCGCGCGGGTGATCGGCGCGCAGGCCGGGGTCGCGCTGGCTCCGCCGCCGGATGCCCTGAAGGGGCTGCCGGTAGTGGAAGTGCCGGCGCAGGGCAGCGGTGACACGCTGGCGGTATTCGTTTCCGGCGATGGTGGCTGGGCCGGCCTGGACAAGGACGTGGCCGGCGCCCTGGCCGAACACGGCGTGGCGGTGGTCGGCCTCGATTCGCTGCGCTACTTCTGGAGCGAACGCACGCCGCAGGGATTCGCTGTCGATCTGCAGAAGATCATCGGCCACTACCGCCAGCAATGGCAGCGCGACAAGGTGATGTTGATCGGTTTCTCGCAGGGCGCCGACGTGCTGCCGGCCACCATCAACCAGCTTGATGCGGGCACCCGCGCCGGTCTCGAGCGCATCGTGCTGCTGTCGGTGGGCAGGAACGCCGACTTTGAATTCCATGTCAGCAACTGGCTGGGCGGCGGTGGCGGCGGCCTGCCGATCGCGCCGGAAGTGGCGAAGCTGCCGGCGGCCAGGACCTTGTGYGTGTACGGTGACAAGGACGAGGATGCGCTGTGCCCTGATCTGCCGGGCAACGACGGCGTGCACAAGGTCAAATTGCCGGGTGACCATCACTTCGGCGGTGACTACGATCGCTTGGCCGAGGTGATCCTCAAAGGCGGCGCGTAAGCTGGAGTCGAACCCTGTTCGACGGCGTTTGCTAGACGCCGACCTTGGTCGGCGCTGGGGCTTGCAACACCACGGGCGGGAGTGTGTCGACCAAGGTCGACACCTACCGGCAAAGGTCCGGCAGAGGCCGGGCACATGGACTAGCCACGCCGCGGGTCCAGCGAGATCAGCCGCGTGGCATCCAGCAGCGCGGCTGGCAGGTGCATGCCGCCGGGCGCGGCCAGGTAGCGCGGTCGCCACTGTGGATCGAACTTCGACTTGAACCTGCGCAGGCCGCTGAAGCCATAGAAACGCTCGCCATGCCGTGCGAGCAGGCCGGCCAGCCGGTTCCAGCGACCGGCCAGGCGATGCTGGGCCAGGCCGGACAGCGGTGCCATGCCCAGCGAGAACCGTGCATACCCCTGCGCGCGGCCCCACAGGAACAACTCGATGAACAGGAAATCCATCGTGCCCTTCGGCGCGTCGCTGACGTGGCGCATCAGATCCACTGACAGTTCGGCGCCTGCCGGTGCCTGCCACAGGTTGGCAAAGGCCACGATCCGGCCTTCGGCTTCGACCAGCGCGATCGGGAAACGCACGAGGTAGTCCGGGTCGTAGCTGCCCAGCGAGAAGCCCTTTTCGTCTCCGGACTTGTCGTCGAGCCAAGCGTTGGAAATGGCATGCAGGCGTGGCAGCAGGGCAGGGATCTCTTCCGCCGGTGCTACGCGGAACGACAGCCCACCGCGCTTGCCGCGGTTCCAGGCTTGTCGCAGGTCGGCACGCTCGCGGCCTTCCAGACCGAAGTCGTGCAGCGGCACCATCGCCTCTTCGCCCAGCTTGACCAGGCCCAGGCCGAGATCGAGATAGGTCTGCCAATACGCTTCACCCACCTGGTAGAACACCGGGCGCAGTCCGAGCCGGTCGGCTTCTTCGCGGAAGCGCCAGATCAATGCGCGCGCCACCTCGGGTGGCCCGACCGGATCGCCCATCGCGATCAGCGAGCCGCCGTAGCGCTGCATCATCACAAAGCCTTTGTGCTGCTCATCGCGCAGCACTGCCTTGTCGGCGGTCAGCACCAGGCAGGCCTGGGTGTCGGTGGCGCCGGCCAGCACCGGTGTCAGCGCCTGCAGGGTTGCGGCGTCGGCAGGCGGCAGCGGGCTGCGCGTGCTGTGCAGCAACCGCGCCAGCCCGAACATCACCAGTGCCATCGCCACCAGCAGCAGCGCACGCAGCGCGCGCGGTGCATTGCCGGACACCGCGAACTGCCACCACAGCTCGTTCTGGTATTCGACATGGCTGTAGGTGAAGAACAGCAGCCAGGTCACTGCCACCAGCACCAGGCCGAGGTTGCGCAGCCATGGCCACGACCAGGCTTCGTCCAGCAGTGCGCCTTGGCGATAGAACTCGCGACGTGCTGCCCACAGCGCCATCGCCACCAACAACGCCGACAAGGCGATCAGCGGTTGGCCACCGCGCAGCCAGATCGGCAGCGGCGCGATTACGCAGATCGCCATCGCCAGCATCCAGGCTGCGTGGCTGCGGCGGGCCAGGCCCTGGCCGATCAGCAGCAGGGCGACGCCGCCCAGGCTGCCGATCAGGTGCGAGGTTTCCAGGATCGGCAGTGAGGCATTGATCAGGTGTCGGCGTGGCGTGGGCAAGGTGCCGTCGATGACCAGCGCTGCGCCGACACTGAAGGCGGCCAGCGCGATGATCTGCGGCAACCACGGACGCAGCGCGTACCAGCCGGCGCGGGTGGCACCTGCGCTGGCCTGCAGCGGTTGCCGCAGCGCAGGTGCCAGTGCCAGCACGGTCGCCAGCAGCAGCGGCAGCACGTAGTAACTGACGCGGTAGATCAATGCCGCCGCAAGTACCGCAGCGGGAGCCACCTGCGGCAGCAGCTTCAGCAGGCTCCACTCGAACACGCCCAGGCCGGCCGGCACGGTGGAGACCAGACCGGCCAGCACGGCCACCAGATACAGGCCGACGAAACCGGGCAGGCCAGTCGGCGTTGAATCTGGCAGCAGCACGTAGAACGCGGCACTGGCCAATACCAGTTCGACCACGCTCAACACGGTGACCCCGAGCATGGTGCGCCGGTCGGGCAGCCACAGGCCATGGCCGAATATGCGGAACTGGCGACCGTCCCGGCCGACCAGGATGAAGGTGGCGGCAAAGGCGATCAGCGCGATGATGCCGACCACGCGCACCGCCGCGGGATCCAGCGGCAGCGCAAGCGCGGCAGCGGCCGGCTCCATGCACAGCGCCACGCCGATCAGCAGCCACGCGCCGAAGATGAAGCCCAGCGTGCTCATCAGCACCACCTGGCCAATCTGCGCCAGGTCCAGGCCGGCACTGCGGTAGCCGCGCAGCCGCACTGCACCGCCGGTGAGGGCGGCAAAGCCCACGGTCTGGCCCAGGGTGTGGGCGAGGAAGGCGGTGATGCCGATCCGTGCCGGGTGCACGCGGATGCCACTGCGGCGCAGGCCGATCGCATCGAAGCCGATCAGGCAGGCGTAGCTGGCCAGGCCGAGCAGCACGGTCAGCGCGATCTGCGCGCCGCTGAGCTGGCGGAAGGCCTGGCGGATGGCACGATAGCCGTGCTCGTCGAATTCACCGGCCAGCCCATGCAGGGCCAGCGCGAGGATCAGCAGCGGGACGACGATGGTGACGACCCGCTTCCAGGTCGGGGCAGAGGCGGCAGGGACGGAATCGGTAGAGGCAGTCATCGGCGCAAGGGTGCGTCAGTAAGGGCGAGGGCGGTGTCAACGCAGGGCGTCGCGCATCGTGCGCCTGCCAGCGCGGTTTGACCAGCGGTGCGGCTGTGCCGCCGGTGGCGGTATTCAGTGGCCGCACCGGGCACACACTTCCGACGCCGGCTGGGTGAGAATGCAGTCCAGACCACCCGCAGGAGCCACGCCCATGATGGAGCGTTACGACGTCGGACCGCGCATGTCCGAGATGACCGTGTACAACAAGGTCGCCTACCTTTCCGGCCAGATTCCGGAAGACACCAGCCAGGACATCACCGGGCAGACCCGGCAGGTACTGGCCGAGATCGACAAGCTGCTGGCGCTGGTGGCCAGTGACCGCCAGCACGTGCTGCGTGCGGAGATCTTCCTGGCCGACATGGCCGATTTCGAGGGCATGAACAAGGCGTGGGACGAGTGGGTGGTGGATGGCGCGACACCGGCCCGTGCCACCGTCGAAGCCAAGCTTGCGCACGCCGAATGGAAGGTCGAGATCATCGTTACRGCGGCCGTGCCGTAATGACCGGGCAGGGGGCAGATCCGTTTTCCACTGGGAAAGGGATCTGACCCCACTCGTCGGGGAGGCGACGCTGCGACGCCTGTTACGGCTGCGGTTGTAACCGTGTGCTTGCCTGCGCGCACAAGGCCACGCAGGCCAGCATCAAGCCTTCCATGACGCGGTCGCCGACGTATTCTTCCGGCGCCCCATTCTGCCGGGCGCGTTCGGCGGCCAGCAGGACCTCCTGCACCACGCGCAGCCCGGCCAGCGCGCAGTCGGCATCGGCCAGTGCCATGCACCGGCTGGGAAGTTGATGCCGTTCCGGCCACGCTTGGCCATCGGCCGCCGCGCCAGTACCGATACGCCGCAAGGTCGCAACCAGCGTGGTGGGATCACAGGCTGGTGCCTGTTGCGTGTCCTCGTCGGCGTCTGCCGGGCCGAGGTAAGCGTGCAGATGGGGGAAATCCGATGCGTTCATGGCAAGGCTCCGTGCAGGACAGACGGTAGCCGCCACTCAAAGGTGGCGGACGGAGACGTGGCTCGAAAACCGGGACGCAAGACGAAACCGGTGGACCCGAAAGCCCCCACGCTCCGCCCGCCATGACCGGCAGACGGATTGCCAGCCGGCGCCACGCAAAGTGACGCCGGCTGGCAAGCGTAAACAACATCTTGCGTCGCGGGTTTTCGACACCCGGCCACCCTTTTGCGGTGGCTCACCATCTGTAAACCTGCTGCTGCGCAATGCCAATCAGACGAGTTGCATTGCTCGCACCATCAAGACGCTTTCAGCATTTTTGCATGCTGCTGAACGGCCTCAAGCGCAGGTGGCGCAAGGGCCGCGAATGATCGAGCAATCTGCGACATGCATCGTGATTCGATAGTTGCCAGTGCACACAGGGCAGGTCGTTTGCGACGAAGGTCCATGACGTCGGACAGATGGTGCGGACCAAGATCCGCACCTACCAACACCCAAGCCATGGCATTGCACTTGCTCGACCGTCCGCCGCGGATATCTGTCAGGGGCTGGTGGGCGGGGGCAAGCGGGACCGTTGGCGCCATGGATGGCGCCATCGAGCCCCCATGGATGGGTTCACGGCG
>NZ_JBFRFE010000028.1:0-14278 GCF_052114665.1 Stenotrophomonas sp. 2YAF22
GGGCATGCCCGGCGCGACCGCAGAGGCATGCGAAAGCCCCGCTCCGGCGGGGCTTTCGCTTTGCTGCATCTGGCGGAAAACAGCATCCGCGCCGGCCATGACCTCCCGCCCATGCGCGGCGCTGAACGACTGTTAAGCTCCAAGGCTTACACCCTTCCCGGAGCTGTCCATGCGTCGCCGCGTCCTTGCCATCGCATCCTCCCTCGCCCTGCTGGCTGCGCCGGCCTTCGCGGCGCCGCATGCCACCACCCTGCCGCCGGCTTCGCTGGCCACCGCGGCGCAGCTGCGCGACCAGGCGCTGGCCGATGACACCGGCTGGAAGGTGGTCGAATCGTTGACCACCGAGATCGGCCCGCGCATCGCCGGCAGCGAGGCCGACGCCCGTGCCGTGGCCTGGGCCGAAGCCAAGTTCAAGGCACTGGGTTTTGACAAGGTGTGGAAGGAACCGGTGACCTTCCCGAAATGGGAGCGCCGCAATGAACACGCCGCCGTGACCGGCAGGAACCCGCAACCGCTGCAGATCACCGCGCTGGGTGGCAGCCCGGGCGGTACGGTTGAAGCCGAGGTAGTGCGCTTTGCCGATCTGGCCGCGCTGCAGGCCGCACCGGCGGGTTCGCTGAAGGGCAAGATCGCCTTCGTCGATTACCAGATGCTGCCGTTCCGCGATGGCCGCGACTATGGCCGTGGCGGCGCGATCCGCAGCAAGGGCCCGTCCGAGGCCATCCGCAAGGGCGCGATCGGTTTCCTGATGCGCTCGGCCGGTACCGATTCGCACCGCGTGCCGCACACCGGCATCACCCGCTTCGATGACGGTCTGACCCAAGTGCCGTCGGCGGCGCTGTCGGTGCCCGATGCCGACCAGCTGGCGCGCCTGCTTGCCCGTGGCGCAACCACGGTGAAGGTCGCACTGGACTGCGGTTGGGATGGCACGGCGACCTCGTACAACGTGATCGGTGAGATCACCGGCCGCACGCTGCCGAAGGAAGTGGTGGTGATCGGTGGACACCTGGACTCGTGGGACCTGGGCACCGGCGCGGTCGATGACGGCGCAGGCGTGGGCATCACCATGGCCGCCGGTCATCTGATCGGCCAGCTGAAGCAGGCGCCGAAGCGCACCATCCGCGTGGTCGCCTTCGCCAACGAAGAACAGGGCCTGTATGGCGGCAAGGCCTACGCCGAGGCGCATGCCAAGGACGTAGCCCTGCACCAGCTGGCCGCCGAGAGCGATTTCGGTGCTGGCCGCATCTACGCCTTCAACACAGGTTCGCCGAACCCGGAAGGCTCGCGCGAGGCAACCAGGCAGATTGCCGAGGTGATGAAGCCGCTGGGCATCGAGTACGCCGCCGACAAGGGCGGCCCGGGGCCGGATGTCGGTCCGCTGGCCGCCAAGGGTGGCGCATGGGCGTGGCTGGCGCAGGATGGCTCGGACTACTTCCACCTGCACCACACCGCCGACGACACCCTCGACAAGATCGATCCGAAGGCGCTGGCGCAGAACGTGGCGGCCTATACCGTGTTTGCCTACCTGGCGGCCGAGGCCGATGGCAACTTCGGTAGCGAAGCCAAGGCAACCACGCCGCCCAACGAGTGAGTCCACTTCCACGCTGTGCGTGGAGTGACTCATGACTGGGTAGCGCCGGGCCATGCCCGGCGCTACCGGCCTGGGTGCTTACTGCACCCACACGCTGGTATTGCGAACCCCCAGCAGCTTCGGGTTGAACAACGGGTCACGCCCGTGACGCCGGTGATCTTCGTAGTCGCGCAACGCGGCCAGCGCGGGCCTCTGCAGCAGCAGGATGGCGATGATGTTCAGCCAGCTCATCATGCCTACGCCGATGTCGCCCAGCGCCCACGCCACTGTCGCACTGTTCATCGCCGAGTAGCCCGTAGCGGCCAGGAACAGCAGCTGGAAGGTGCCCATCACCCCCCCTCGGGGACGATCGCGGCAGAGGTAACTGACGTTGGTTTCGGCCATGTAGTACAGGGCCAGGATGGTGGTGAACGCGAATGGCAGGATCGCCAGCGCGACGAACGACTTGCCGAAGCCGGGCAAGGCCGACTCCACCGCGTGCTGTACGAAGCGTGGCCCTGCTTCCACGCCGGGAAGGTTGCCCAGCAGCAGGCGCGCCTCGTCCGGTACACCGTTCACCGCCGGGTCGTAGACGTTGTAGAGCCCGGTGGAGAGAATCAGGAAGGCCGTCGCGCTGCACACGACCATGGTGTCGATGTACACCGAGAACGACTGCACCAGCCCCTGCTTCACCGGGTGCGACACTTCCGCTGCAGCGGCAGGATGCGCGCCACTGCCCATGCCAGCTTCATTGGACAACACGCCACGACGTACCCCCCATTGGATCGCGGTCCCGATCATCGCGCCGAATGCGGCGTCAACACCGAATGCGCTGCGCAGCACCAGGGCGATGACCTCAGGCACGCGCTCGACGTTGAGTACCATCACCACCGCAGTGACCAGCAGATAGGCCACGGCCATCACCGGCACCACCCATTCGGCGACGCGCGCGATGCGACGCACGCCGCCAAGCAGGATTGCCGCCAATACCACCAGCAGCACACCGGTGGTGACCATCACCGGGACATCCCAGGCTTCGTTCACCGCACTGGTGATGGCGTTGGACTGCGTGCCCGCCAGCATCGCCCCCGCCAGCACCGTGACCAGCGCGAACAGCACGGCGTACCAGCGCTGGCCCAGCCCCTTCTCGATGTAGTACGCCGGGCCACCGCGATACTGCCCCTTGGCGTCGCGATCCTTGTAGATCTGCGCAAGGGTGGACTCGATGAACGCGCTGGAGGCACCGAGGAAGGCGACGATCCACATCCAGAAGATCGCGCCCGGACCGCCGAAGGCAATGGCCATGGCGACACCGGCGATATTGCCCACGCCCACCCGGCTGGACAGCGACAGTGACAACGCCTGGAACGGCGAGACACCGGCATCGGAGCGCTCGTGACGGAACATCAGGCGCAGCATGTCCGGCAGCGCGCGCAACTGCACGAAGCGGGTACGCACGCTGAAGTACAGGCCCGTTGCCAGGCACAGCACCACCAGGTACGGGCTCCAGACAACGGCAAGCACGGCATTGACGATCGATTCGACATTCATCGCAGGGCCCCCATCAGAAGAACATGCCCAGGGCGACCTGGGGACTGATGATGCGGCCGGTATTGCGGCCGGCAACGGTGAATTCGACGCCGGCGATCAGCCCCAGCGACGGGCTGAAGTGGTACTCGACAGCGGGCGCGAAGGTCAGGTTGCGACTGGCCGGGCGGTGTTCGTTGATGGGCCGGACGCCACCTGCAGCGTCGGGCGCGAAACCGGTCAGGCGCTGGCCGGTCTCGCGGCTGGCGGCAACTTCCATCACGCCGACCCAGCGTTCGTTGAAGCTGTATTCGGCGCCCACGGAAAGACCCAGTACCGAGCCCCGCGCGATATGGCCCTGGAAGCCGTCCTCGGTGCCGTACACGCTGGTGCCGGAGATGGCCGTTCGCGATGGCGCCGGCCCCGCGCTGAACTGCGCCCGCCAGCGCAGCGGCCGATCGTTGCCCAGCCACAGCACCTGCTGCACGGCCAACGCGGCGACGGTGCGCTGCACGCCATCACCCTGCGCATCCAGCGGATTGCCGGTGATGCGGTCGTGGCTGCCGGTGCTGAAGCGCTGTACCAGGGCAATCGACACCGCCGGCGTGGTGCCATCGGCGCTGGGGGCCTGCAACAGGTATTGCAGGCGTGCGGTGGTATCACCGGCGCGGAAGCCTCGGCTGCGTGCGTTGCCGGATTCGGCGCGTGATGCACTCAGGTTGACCTGGCCGGTCACCCGTTCGCTGAAGCCGTATGCGATGGGCACCACCATCGCCCACGCGCCGCTGCGTTCGCTGATGCGGTGGCGGTCGCCGTTGTGGTCGAAGGACGAGGAACTGTCGACCCGCACCAGATAGGGTTCGACGTACCAGTGACCCGCTGGCATGCCGGCAGGATTGGGCGTGATCAGCGGGCCGGTGAAGTTGACGCCGTCGAGCGTGCGCTCGTTGGCCTGCGCGGAAACGGCGGCAAGCGCACTGAGTGCCAGTACCAGGCAGACACGCACCGCACTGCGAGGAGGATGACGCATGGGAACCGCTCCTGTACGACGTTGGATGGACTTCCACCCTGCGTCGCCGGGAACGGCACACCAATAAGGAAACTTTCAATTCGTCATGCCTGCTTTGCGCATGGCACTGCCAGGAAAACCGCCAGACGTTGCCCGGCTGCCGGGAAGTCCCGTTCGACCTGGAACTGCGCTGTGCGGGCACCGGTTTGCGGTGCCCGCAGACACGCCCATCAGCCGCGCTGGCTGACCCACTGCGCCAGCAACACGGCCGTGGCGGAAGCGACATTCAGGCTTTCAACCGCGCCACTGCCGGGAATCGACAGCTGCTGGTCACACTGGCTGGCCAGGCCGCGATCCATGCCTTCACTTTCCGCGCCCATCACGTAGACCAGGCGGGCCGGCAACGACGCGCGGAACACGTCATCGCCACCCTCGACCAGGGTCGCGGCGAGGCCGAAACCGGCCGCGCGCAGCTGCGCCATCGCTTCTGCATCCTCAGGCAACTGCACCAGCGGCACCGACTCTGCGCCGCCCTCGGCCACGCGTGCGGCCGCGCCGGACAGCGCCAGCGTACTGCTGGCCGGCAGCAGCAGCGCCTTGGCCCCGAAATGCGCGGCAGAGCGCAGGATCGCACCGAAGTTGTGCGGATTACCGACGCCATCCAGCCACAGTGCCAGCGCCGGGCCTTCGCCCAGTTCGGCCAGCCACTGCGCCAGCGGCAACACCGGCGCACGCAGCACGTCGGCCACCAGGCCTTCGTGATGGGTGGTGGCGGCCAGCTTGTTGAGGTCGCCCTCCTCCACCACGCGATAGCCCACGCGGTTGGCCACGCACCACTTCAGCACCGGCTGCATGCGCGGAATCAGCGATTCCACCAGGTACAGCTTGCGCAGCGCCTGCGGACGCTTGGCGAACAGGGCCTGCACCGCGTTCCAGCCGTACAGGCGCAGTTCGTCGTTGCCACGCCCCGGCGGTGGCGGGGTGCCGCCCTCACGCGGTGGCAGCGGGGTGGCCCGCGGCGGTCGCGACGACGGGCGGCGGGCATTCTTCCAGGGATCATTCACTACGGGACAACTCCAGCTTGCGTTGACGCCAGAAATCGGCGTTCTTGATGCCCAGGGCATCGGGGTCGAAGATCGGGTCGAGACCGAGCTTCTTCTGTCGTTCGTAATCGCGCAGGGCCAGCATGGCCGGCTTCTGCACGATGAGGATGGCGATGATGTTCAGCCAGGCCATCAGGCCCACGCCGATATCACCCAGCGCCCAGGCCAGGGTGGCGTTGTGGAAGGCACCGAACACCACCATGCCGATGATGCCCAGGCGCAGCAGCAGCACGGTGAGCGGCCGGCGCTTGTTGTGGTTGACGTAGGTCAGGTTGGTTTCGGCCATGTAGTAATAGGCCATGATCGTGGTGAAGGCGAAGAAGAAGATCGCCACCGACACGAAGGCCGAGCCCCAGCCCGGCAGCACTGCTTCCACACCCGCCTGCGCGTAGCCCGCACCTTCGGGAATGCCGGCCAGGCCCTGGAAGATCGGCTCAGCGCCGGCGACCGGCGAGTACACGTTGTAGGTGCCGCTGGCCAGGATCAGGAAGGCGGTGGCGGTGCACACCATCATGGTATCGAAGTAGATGGCGAAGGCCTGCACGTAACCCTGCTTGGCCGGGTGAGAGACCTCGGAGGCCGCCGCAGCGTGCGGTCCCGAGCCCTGCCCGGCCTCGTTGGCGTAGATGCCGCGCTTGATGCCCCATTCCACCGCCAGGCCCATCATCGCGCCGAACGCGGCGTGGGTTCCGAAGGCGCTCTTGAAGATGATGCCGAACATTTCCGGCACGCGGTCGTAGTTGATGATCATGATGACGATGGCCATCAGGATGAAGCCGGCGGCCATGAACGGCACCACCACTTCGGCGAAGTTGGCGATGCGCTTGACGCCACCGAAGATCACCACGCCCAGCAGCAGGGCGACGACGATGCCGATGCCCAGCTTCAGCGCCTGCGCCGATTCCATGCCGAAGGCCTGGCCATCGAGCGGACCGCACAGCGCGGTGCCACGGCAGGCATTGATGACGCTGTCGGCGATCGCATTGGCCTGCACGCCCGGCATCAGGAAGCCGGCGGCGATGATCGTGGCGATGGCGAAGGCCATGGCATACCACTTCAGGCCCATCGCTTTTTCGATGTAGTAGGCCGGGCCACCGCGGTAGCGGCCTTCGGCATCCTTGGTCTTGTAGATCTGCGCCAGGGTGCATTCCACATACGAAGTGGAGGCGCCGAGGAAGCCCATCACCCACATCCAGAAGATCGCGCCGGGGCCGCCGAAGGCGATGGCGGTGGCCACGCCGGCGATGTTGCCGATGCCCATGCGGCCGGCCATCGACATGGCCAGGGCCTGGAACGAGGACACGCCGGCGTCGGATTTCTCACCGGACACGGTGAGGCGGCACATCTCGACGAAACCACGGATCTGCATGAAGCGGGTGCGCAGGCTGAAGAACAGGCCGGCGGCCAGGCACATGAAGATCAGCGCCTTGCTCCAGATGATGCTGTTGATGAAATGTACGGTAGCTTCCACGCGCGCTCTCTCCAGTCGGCGGGTTGTGAGGACGTCCCGTCGGCTGGAAGGGACCGGTCGATTCTCCCTGATCGAAGGTCGCTGCGATAGCGCCGGATGTAGGGGCATGTTCTCCGCCGGGCATGGCCCGGCGCTACCGGCAATGACCGTGCCCCCTGCGGTAGCGCCGGGCCGTGCCCGGCGGCCTGTTACGGAAGCTGCCTGCGTACCCGGGCGAAGCGGCGCAGGTCATGCAGGACGCCGCGCTTGTAGACGGCGCAGCGCTCCACGCCCTCCTCCTGGAAACCGTTCTTTTCCAGTACCCGGGCCGAGCCCAGGTTGAAGTCGACCACCGTGGCCTGCAGCCTGAACAGGCCAAGTTCATCCATCACCCAGGGCGCGAACAGGCCGACCACAGCGGTCATCAGGCCCTGCCCCCAGTGGGCCTGGCCGAGCCAGTAGCCTAGTTCCGCGGTATGCCCGCGCTCGGCCACGCCCTGCTGGGCGCCAACGCTGCCACAGGCCTGGCCCTCTATCTCTATGGCCAGGTTCAACGTGCCTGGGGCCAGTACGCGTCCGCCCAGGAAAGCTTCGCCATCCTCGCGGGTGTAGGGATACGGGAAGCGGTCACGCAGCCCACGCGAGACGTCCGCGTCGTTGGCGTGATGCAGCAGCGACTGCAGGTCATCACTGCGCCAGGAGCGCAGCAGGAAGCCTGCGCCGTGCAGGATCCGCGCCTGCTCAGGCATGACCACCCACCGACGGCGAGTCGGCCTCCTGCTTCTCCAGCTCGCGCTTCACCGCCTCCGGCGAGCGGGTGTACGGGGCCAGCCGCGCGTAGAACGCCGGCACCACGAACAGCGACAGGAAGGTGGACAGGGTGACGCCGAAGATGATCACGATGCCGATGGTGCCACGGCTGGCCGAGCCCGGGCCACCGGCCACCACCAGCGGGATGGCGCCGACCACGGTGGCGATCGAAGTCATCAGGATCGGACGCAGGCGCACCATCGCCGATTCGATGATCGCTTCGCGCACGCTGCGGCCATCGTCGCGCAGCTGGTTGGCGAATTCGACGATCAGGATGCCGTTCTTGGCCGCCAGGCCGACCAGCATGACGATGCCGATCTGGCTGAACAGGTTCACCGTGCCGCCACTCAGCCACAGGCCAACCAGCGCACCAAGCACGCCCAGCGGCACGGTCAGCATGATCGTCAGCGGGTGGATGAAGCTCTCGAACTGCGCGGCCAGCACCAGGTACACCACCAGCAGGGCCATGGCGAAGGTCAGCAGCACCGCGCCGCCCGCACTCTGGTACTCGCGCGATTCGCCCTTCCAGTTCACCTGCGCGTACTGCGGCAGCTCTTCGCCGGTCACCTGCTGGGCCCAGGCGATGGCCTCGCCCAGCGGATAACCCGGTGCCAGGCCGGCACTGATGGTGATCGAGCGCAGGCGGTTGAAGCGGTTCAGGGTTCCGGCCTCGGCCACTTCGCTCAGCGTGACCAGGTTGGACAACGGCACCAACTCGCCAGAGGTCGCACGCACGCGGATCGCGGCCAGATCGGCGGGGCTGGCGCGGCCATCACGGCCGGCCTGCACCAGCACGTCGTACTCCTCGCCGTTGTCGACGAAGGTGGTGACGCGGCGCGAGCCCATCATCGTTTCCAGCGCCGAACCGATCGCGGTGACCGGCACGCCGAGGTCGGCCGCACGCTGGCGGTCGATGTTCACCCGCATCTGCGGACGGGTTTCCTTGTAGTCCGAGTCCGGGCCGACCAGGCCGGGGTTGTCGGCCATGCGCAGCAGGATGCGGTCGCGCCACTGCGCGATCTCGGCGTATTCCGGGCCGCCCAGCACGATCTGGAACGGCTGCCCGCCACTGCGTACCAGGCCGCCACCGACCTGGGTACGTACGCGCACGCCACGGATGGTGTCCAGTTCCTTCTGCAGTTCGTTGGCGACTTCCGGCGTGCCTTCGCTGCGCTGGCGCCACGGCTGCAGGAACACGCTGACGCGACCGGTGTGCATTTCCTCGCTTGCCCCGAAGCCGCCGGGCACGCGCGGGTTGGCGCGCACGATCGGCTTGTCCGCGCCCACATGCGGTGCCAGCAGCGCTTCGACCTGCTGCACCTGCTGCACGGTGTAGTCGTAGCCGGCGCCTTCCGGGCCGTCGATCATGATCTGGAACGAACCACGGTCTTCGGCCGGGGCCAGTTCCGAAGGCAGCACTTTGATCAGCAGCCAGCTGGCCGCCAACGCAGCGGCCATCACCAGCAGGTAGATCCACGTGCGATCGACATGATGATCGAGCACGCGGCCGTAGGCGCCGGCCAGGCGTTCCAGATTGCGGTTGATGAAGCCGTGCAGCCCGCGCGGTGCCTGCCCGGTATGCGGCTTGAGCAGCTTGGAGGCCATCATCGGCGTCAGCGTCAGCGCGACGAACGCCGACAGCGCGACAGCGGCGGCCAGGGCTACCGCCAGTTCACGGAACAGGCGCCCGGTATTGCCTTCCAGGAAGCCGACCGGCAGGAATACCGCCACCAGCACGGCGGTGGTGGCGATCACCGCGAACGCCACCTGCGCGGTACCCCGCTTGGACGCCACCAGCGGCGGTTCGCCCAGGTCGATGCGGCGCTGCACGTTTTCCACCACCACGATCGCGTCATCCACCACCAGGCCGATGCACAGCACCAGCGCGAGCAGGGTCAGCAGGTTGATCGAGAAGTCGAACGCGTACAGCGCGATGAACGCCGCCACCAGGCATACCGGCACGGTGACCGCAGGAATCAACGCCGCGCGGAAGCTGCCGAGGAACAGCCAGATGACCGCCAGCACCAGGATCATCGCCTCCACCAGGGTGGCGTACACGCGGTCGACGGCAGCCTCGATGAAGGTGGTGTTGTCGAAAGCAACGAAGATCTGCGTGCCCTTGGGCAGGGTCAGCGCGACACGTTCGGCCTCGGCGCGCGCGGTGCGCGCTACATCCAGCGAATTGGCAGTGGAGGTCTTGACGATGCCCAGGCCGATGCCGGGCTCGCCGTTGCTGCGGTAGTAAGCGCGACGCTCGGCCGAGGCCAGCTCGATCTTCGCCACATCGCCCATGCGCACCACGTAGCCATCACTGCCCTTGCCCAGCGGGATGGTCGCGAAGTCTTCCGGCTTGATGTAGTTGCGCTCCACGCGCAGGGTGAAATCGCGGTCGGTGGATTCGATGCGGCCGGCCGGCAGTTCCACGTTCTCGTTGCGCAGCGCGGTTTCCACATCGCCGGTGGTCAGCCCACGTGCGGCCAGCTGGTCGCGGTCCAGCCAGATGCGCATCGCATAGCGCTGGCGGCCACCGATGCGGACCTGGGCCACGCCATCGAGGCTGGAGAAGCGGTCGACCACGTAGCGGTCGGCGTAGTCGCTCAGTTCCAGCGTATCCATGGTCGAGGACACCATGTTGAACCAGATGATCGGGTCGGCATCGCTCTCGACCTTGGCGATCTCCGGTGGCCGCGCCTCTTCGGGCATGCGGTCGGCCACGCGGCTGACCGCGTCGCGCACGTCGTTGGCCGCCGCTTCGATGTCACGGTTGGAGGTGAATTCGATGCTGACCTGCGAACGGCCATTGGTGCTGCGTGCGTTGATCGTATCGATGCCTTCGATGCCGGCCAGCGCGTCTTCCAGCACCTGTGTGATCCGGCTCTCGATGACCGCTGCCGAGGCACCGGTGTAGTCCACCGAGACCGAAACGATCGGCGGGTCGATGGCCGGCAGTTCGCGCAGCGTCAACCGGGTGAAGGACATCACGCCCAGCACCAGCAGCAACAGGCTCATCACCACGGCAAACACCGGCCGCTGGATGGAGATGTCGGACAGCTTCATCCGCCGTGACCCTCGGCGGCTGCAGGTGCTTCAACCGTCGCCGGCTGCGCGCCGCTGGCGGGCGCGGCGTCGGAGGCTGCCACCTTCAGGCCCGCCCGCAGCTTGCCGGTGCCGTCCACCACGATGCGCTGGCCGGCCTGCAGGCCCTGCTTGATCTCGACCACGCCGGCGCGACGTGCGCCGGTGACCACGTCCACACGTTCGACGGTGTCATCGGCCTTGATGCGGTACATGAAGCTGTCGCGACCGACCTGCACCACCGCGATTTCCGGCACCACCAGGGCCGGTCGATCGGGATGGAACAGGCGCACGTCGAGCAGCATGCCCGGCCGCAGCGCATGGTCGCCATTGGCGAAGTCGGCACGCACGGTCACCGCACGGGTGGCCGGGTCGATGCGTGCATCGATGGTGCTGACCTCGCCCTCGAAGGTGCGGCCCGGCCAGGCCACGCTGGTGGCCTGCACCTTGTCGCCGGTGGTCAGCGACGCCAGTTCCACTTCCGGCACCTGGAAATCGACGTGCATGCGCTCGACGTCGTCGAGGGTGGCGATCACCGTGGTCGGCGTCAGCAGCGTGCCCGGGCTGATCTGGCGGATGCCGAGCACGCCGGCGAACGGCGCGCGCACGCGACGGTCGCCGATGTCCGACTGCATCTGTGCCACCCGCGCTTCGGCTGCGTCGCGGATCGACTTCTGCGTGTCCAGGGTGGCACTGGATACCAACCGCTGCGCCGCCAGTTCGCGCTGGCGCTTGTACAGCTGGTCGGCTTCGCGGAAGGTCGCCTGCGCCTGCACCAATGCGGCCTCCTGGGCCTGCCCGCGCAGTGTCACGAGGGGCGCACCGGCGGCGACCTGCTGGCCACTTTCAAAGTGCACGCGCTCGACGATCTCGCTCACCTTGGCGGTCACGCTGATCGACTCGCGCGCCTTGGCCGTGCCCAGCGCCTGCAGCGTGTCGTTCCACTGCACCGCCTGCACGACCTGCGCGGTGACCGGCACGGCTTCGCCCTGCCGACGTGCGGCGGCCTCCTGTTTGCCTGCGCACCCGGCCAGCACGGCCAGGCTGAGGCCAAGGGCCAGGGTCGAAGCGATACGAGCCAACATGAACAATCCTGAGCGATCCACGGCCGCCGAGTGTAGGCAAGGCCCCGCAAAAGCGGTATGTGCCAAGCGTTTACCGGCGTGGAACGGGGGCTGCGATAGCGCCGTGTGCCCATTCCATGCAGGGGGCACCGACGCAGTGTCGGCGTATGTCGGGATGTATCAGGCCATCCCGCCAGGGGCGATGCCGTCGTACAGTCGAGGGGCCTGGCCGAGGGCGCCGGGCGGGGTCGGAACCTGGCGGGGATCCGACCCCGTTTTCTTTGGACGCAGGCCTTCTGTGCGCGGCGCACCGGTAGCGCCGGGCCATGCCCGGCGGATCAATACCGGTAGTTCACCTTCATCCACAGGCTGCGGCCGGGCTCGTTGATGCGCACAGGGTCAGCGGGGAAGCCGAAGTCGGCGCTGCCGGCCAGGTTCAGATGCTCGCTGTAGGCACGGTCGAACAGGTTGTCGACACCGGCGCTGAGCTGCAGCTGCGAACTGAAACGATAGGCCGCGTTGAGCGCCAGCGTGGCAAAGCCGCTGCTCGGCCCGAGGTCCTGCGCGACCACGTTGCCCTGCCCGTCCGCGACCCGATGCTGATGGGTGACCGCGCGCACCAGCGCACCGGCACTCCAGCGCTGGCCTTCCCAGTCAGCGCTCAAGCGTGCTTCCAGCGGCGGCATCTGCGGCAACGGTCGATGCTGATCGCGGTTCTCGCCCCAGGCATAGGCCAGGGTGCCCCCCAGCTTCCATTGCTCGTCCAGCCGCAGCTGCAGGCCGGCCTCGGCACCGGCGATGCGTGCCTGCACATTGTCAGCCTGGCTCATGCCCATCATGCCGCTGCCGCGATAGGTGAACAGGATGTAGTCCTGGATCTGACCCGCATAGGCCGAGACCCAGGCCTGCACGCGCGGGCCCTTGTATTGCAGGCCGACGTCGAGCTGGGTGGTGCGCTCGGGCTGGATGCCGGTGAACGCGTTCACCGCACCTGCCGGCCCATGATCGGGCGAGAACAGTTCCCAGTAGTCGGGCATGCGCTGGCTGTGGCCCAGCCCCGCATACCAGGTCAGGCCGTCGGCGAGGTCCTGTTCGTAGCGCAGGAAACCACTGCCCAGCCATTCCCTGCGGCGCTGGCCGGCGGTGGGATTGGGCATGGCCATCATCATGCCGCCGATGTCGGCACGCTCATCGCGCACGCTGGCGCGATCGATGCGCAGCCCGCCGATCCAACGCTGATCGGTGTCCGCACCGAGGGTCAGTTCAGTGAACGCACCGTAGCGGCGGAAATCGGCGTCGGTGTTCCAGTCCGCCTGTTTATAGGTATCGCGCCCCATGCCCATGCGGCCGCGATGCCGGCTGTCTTCGCCGTCGATGCCGGCCACCAGCTGCACGTCCTGCCAGCGCCATTCGGCGCTGATGCGCCCGCCCTGCGTGCGGCGATCCACGTTCGACGCCATCGGCATCGGCATCATGCTGTGTGGGTTCGGCGTACGCAGCGTGTAGTTGTCCATCACGTGGTCGGCTTCGTTGTAGTACACGTTCGCCTGCAGCGTGTCCCACGCCCCGGGCAGATTGCGCTTCTCGAAGCGTGCGGCGTAACTGGTGCGTTCGAACGCGGCACCATCCATGCCCCGCCCCGCGTAGCGCGCGATCGCATCGCCGGCACCGGCGGAGACCTCCAGCAGGGTATCGGCGTCAGGCGTCCAGCCCACCGCTACGTCGCCATTCCACTTGCGCCATTTCGACGGAACCACATCACCGTTGCCGTCCTTGTAGTCATCGGCTTCGGAGCGATTGCCGCTGGCACGCACATAGCCCGTTGGATTGCCCAGGGTCAGGTCCAGCACCTGGTCGTTGCGGTTGCGTGAGCCGACCAGCGCACTGGCATCGGCACGCAGCCCGGGCGCATCGAAACGCGGGGTATCGCGCTCGAAACGCACGGTGCCCGCAGAAGCACCGGCGCCCCAGCGCACGCTCTGCGGGCCCTTGATGATGGTCAGCCGGTCAAAGCTCTCCGGCGAGATGTAGGACAGCGGGTTGTCCATGCGCGAGGGACACGCGCCAATCAGATTGCCGTCGTTGCTGAGGATGTTCAGGCGAGAACCGAACATGCCGCGCAGCACCGGATCGCCGTTGGTGCCGCCGTTGCGGATGGCGGAGAAGCCGGGAACGGTCTTCAGGTAATCGGCGCCATCGCTGGCCGGTACCGGCTGCCGCGGCAGGCGCGGATCGGTCACCCAGTGCAACGGCGAGGACGGCGCGGCGGCGGTGACCACCAGCGTATCCAGCGTCCGCGCTTCTTCAGCGGGCGCGGCATGGGCGAAGGGGGCGGCCAGGGCAGCGCCAAGCGCAAACGGCAGGCGCGCACGGGCGCCCGCAGCGGGGAAAGTCATTTTCATGGAAACAGCTCCAAGGTACGCACGCGCGCACGACGCCCTTGCAGGCCTCGTGCGACGGATTCGATAGGGAAATCAGCGGACGGTGGAGACCAGCGGCGGGCCACGCGCGGCATGTGCCGGCCAATGCAGCAGCGGCAGTCGCGGCTGCGACCATGGGAACACCGGCTTCGGCCGCCACAGCAAGGGCAGCAGCAGCACCAGCACGGCCAGCCACGGCAGCAGGCGCATGGCCAGCACGCAGTACTCGCAGGCCTCGCCATGCATGGCG
>NZ_JBFRFE010000029.1:0-14128 GCF_052114665.1 Stenotrophomonas sp. 2YAF22
GGCCTATGACAAGCAGGCCATGTTCGCGCGGGCCAACAACGGCATCGTCAACAACTACGGTGCCGGTGGCAGTGCCAGCATCGACACCTTCCGCAGCGGCGACACCGCCTGGATGCTGCAGGCCACCTTCGGCGCAACCGAGCTGAAGGAGAAGGGCCAGTGGCAGGCCCTGCTGGGCTACAAGCGGATCGAGGCCGACGCACTGCCCGATGCCTACAACGATCCGAACTTCCACCTGGGCGGCACCAATGCGCGCGGCTACTACGTGGGCGGCGCCTATGCGCTGGACGCGCGCAGCTGGATCAGCGGCAAGTGGATGGCGGCCAAGGAAGTGTCGGGCCCGCCGTTGTCGATCGACGTGTTCCAGTTGGAGTTCAATACCGGTTTCTGATCGGACAGCGTGATCGCAGTCACGACACGTGTGGCGGGGGCGCGGCGACGCGCCCGTCTAAGGAAGGAAGACCACGCGTTGCACAAAGGAGGAGTGGATGAGCCGTCGCAAGCTGTTCGAGAGTTCCGAGCCCACCGCACAGGCATTGGGCATCGGGCCGGCCTATGTCTCGGTGGAGGGGTTGCGCCAGCACCTGGCCGAATTCCTGCTGTATGCAGGGCGCCCGGTCGTCATCATGCGCGGGCGCAGCGAGGTCGGCTATTTCCTGCCGGCGCGCTGCTGGCGCCAGCGCGAGGATGATCCGCTGGCTGCCGCCGCGGCCGATCAGCTGCTCGATGCCGCCGGCTTCCAGGTCGAAGACATCCAGCAGGTCGAACAGGAGTTCAACGCCATGCGCCAGCGAACCGTGCTGCATTCGCGGCGTTGAAACCAGGGCCGCCGGGCATGGCCCGGCGTTACCTGATGGCGCCAGGCTCCTCCGGTAGCGCCGGGCCATGCCCGGCGATCAGGCAGCAGCCCCGCGCTCGCTGGTGATCCGTGCACCCTCGCGCATCACCAGCGTCACCGGGGTCTTCTCCACCACCTCCAGCAGGCGCTGCCACTGCGCATCACTCAGCTCGGCGGTGGCATGCAGCACGCGGTGCACATGGAAGCGTCCATCCGCATCACGTTCGGAACGCAGCTCGGCGTGGAACTCGCCCAGCTCCCAGCCCTTGCGCTGGGCGTACATGCGCAGGGTGATGGCGGTACACGCGGCCAGCGAGGCCAGGTACAGGTCGAACGGGGCGAAGCCCTTGCCCTGGCCGCCGAGTGAAGCGGGTTCATCGGCAGCGACATCGAAATGGCCGTTGCTGATGTGGTGCAGGTAGTTGTCGGCGGTCGAAACAATGCGTGCGTAGGCCATGGGAATCCCCGGTTGTAGGGCCGAGCCATGCTCGGTTGCAGGAAAAGGCGGCGCCAGCCGGAGCCGGAGCCGCCAAGGAATCACTCGCTACGATCGTACGAGAACTGGATGCCGGCCGTGCCACCGGTTTCGATGAAGAGATTCATGAAGGCCGGCACGGTCTCCGCCCGCATCCAGTCGCGCTGCAGTTCGCAGAACAGCTGCGTCACGCTGATCAACTGGCCGCCGGCCTGTTCGATGCGGCGCAGCGCGGCATCATGCGCGGCCAGCGACGTGCCGCCCACCGCATCGACCACCACGTAGACCTCATAGCCTTCCTTCAGTGCATCCAGCGCGGGGAAGGTCAGGCAGGCTTCGGTCCACAGCGCGGTCATGATCAGTTTCCTGCGGCCGGTGGCCTTCACCGCCTTGCGGAACTCGACATCTTCCCAGGAGTTGATGGTGGTGCGGTCGTAGGTCGGGTAGTCGCCCAGCACCTTGCGCAGCTGCGCGATCGGCGGCTTGTTCAGGCCGGTCTGCACGTTCACGGTCGAATGCACGATCGGCAGGCCGTAGGCGACCGCCGCCTTGGCACTGCCGACGATGTTGTTGACCAGCAGCTGGCGGTCCATCGAGGCAATGGAGTTCACCTGTACCGGCTGGTAGTCGATGATGATGAAGGCGGAATTCTGCGGGGTCAGCAGGTGGTCGCTGACGGGGTCACGGATCGGTTCACTGGCCATGGGGATGTCCTGGTCTGGGTTGGCTTGCGGTGGAGCCGGCGGCGTGCCGGCAGGCGGAAATCGTCGTGGATGCAGCGGGCTCAGCTACGCTGCGAATCCAGCTGCTCGTGGTTCTTCTGCACGTCCTGCGCTTTCTGGTAGCTCTCGATCAGCAGCTGGTAGTTGGGGAAGATCTGCGTGTAGATCGCGGCCCACTGCTGGGCGTCCTCGCGGTTCCAGGTGCGCTGGATTTCCGAGGCGACCGCAGCGGTATCCATCGGCACCACACCGGCCTGCACCACGCGCGCCAGGGTGATTTCCTCGGCCATCTTCGAATAGGTGCCGGAGGCGTCGACCACCGCGAACACCTGGTAGCCGTCGGCGACGGCGGCAATCGAGGGGAAGGCCATGCAGACGCTGGTGATGGTGCCGGCGATGATCAGCTGCCTGCGGCCGGTGGCCTTCACCGCGGCGACGAACTCGGCGTTGTCCCACGCGTTGATCTCGCCGCGGCGCGCCACGTACTGCGCATGTGGTGCGGCGTCATGGATCTCCGGGATCAGCGGGCCGTTCGGCCCCTGCGGCACCGACGCGGTGGTGATCACCGGCATCTTCGCCAACGTGGCCATCTTCGCCAGGGCGGTGGCGTGCGCGCGTACCGAAGTGAACGGCATGTCGCCGATGGTCTGGAACAGGCCACTCTGGTGGTCGATCAGCAACATCGCGGCGTTGTCCGGGTCGATCACCGGGCGGGCGCCGTTGAAGTTGGCGGGGGTACTCATGGTCAGTCTCCTGGGGAGGGGCGAAGGCCCGGAAAGCGGCGGGCGGTTGCCCGCCGCAATGCAGTGGATCAGTGCGCAATCTGGCCGAAGCGGCCGCCGTTGAAATCGTTGACGGCCTGGCTGATCTCGGCCTGGGTGTTCATCACGAACGGGCCATAGCCCACCACCGGCTCATCGATCGGTTCGCCGCTGAGCAGCAGCACGGTGGCGTCGCTGTCGGCGTCGATGAACACGTCTTCGCCACTGCGGTCGAAGGTCACCAGCTGTGCTTCGCCGACTGCCTGGCCACCGTTGATCCGCACCGTGCCCTTCAACACCACCAGCGCCAGGGTGCGGCCGTCGGCCACCGGCAGCTCGGCGTGCTGGCCCTGCAGCAGGCGGATGTCCCACACGTCCATCGGGGTATGCGTGCGGGCCGGGCCGGCATGGCCATCGAATGTCCCGGCGATGACGCGTACGCGGCCGGCACCGTCGGGCAAGGCCACTGAAGGAATCTGCGCATCGAGCAGGGTCTGGTAGCCCGGTGCGCCCATCTTGTCCTTGGCCGGCAGGTTCACCCACAGCTGCACCATGTCCAGGGTGCCGCCGCGCTTGCTGAATTCCGGCGTGTGGAATTCCTCATGGAGGATGCCGGACGCAGCGGTCATCCACTGCACGTCACCCGGGCCGATGGTGCCGCCGGCACCAGTCGAGTCGCGATGGGCGACTTCGCCTTCGTAGACGATGGTGACCGTCTCGAAGCCGCGATGCGGATGCTGGCCGACCCCCCGCGGGGTTTCGCTGGGCGGGAAGCTGTACGGCCCGGCGTAGTCCAGCAGCAGGAACGGGCTCAGGTGCTGGCCATGGGTGTTGTAGGAGAACATCGAACGGGCGGGGAAGCCGTCGCCCACCCAGTGCGGGCGGGGGGCGCTGTAGGTACCGGTGACACGCTTCATGGCGATCTCCTGACCGGGGCAACCGGTCGCTGTTTTTCGTTGCGGAGACGATATCGACGTGACAATGGGCCCGGTAGTCGGCAGAATTTGCCGTCATAGTCCTATTTCGTGAACGATGGAGGCCCAGCAAGGGCCGCAGGAGATCGTCCCGTGTTCATCGCCGACATCCGCCGCTGCGATCTGAACGACCTGTTCTACTTCGCCATGGTGGTCGAGCATGGCGGCTTCTCGCAGGCAGGGCGCGCACTGGCCATGCCCAAGTCCAAGCTCAGCCGCCGCATCGCCCTGCTGGAGGAACGGCTGGGTGTCCGCCTGATCCAACGTTCCACCCGCCGCTTCTCGGTCACCGAGATCGGCCAGGACTACTACCGGCACTGCAAGGCGATGCTGGTGGAGGCCGAAGCGGCCGAGGAGGCCATCGCCCTGTCACGCGCAGAGCCACGCGGCACCCTGCGGCTGGCCTGTCCGATCGCACTGCTGCACGCGCGCATTGGCGACATGCTGGCCGACTTCCTGGCCCTGCATCCGCAGGTGACCCTGCAGCTGGATGCCACCAACCGTCGCGTGGACGTGGTGGGCGAGGGCGTGGACGTGGCCATCCGTGTGCGCCCGCCACCCTTGGAAGACAGTGATCTGGTGGTGCGCGTGCTGGCCCGTCGCGTCTGGTGCACCGCTGCCAGTCCGACCCTGCTCAAGCGCCTGGGTACGCCGAAGGTGCCGGCCGATCTGGCGATGATGCCGACCGTGGACCTGGCATCGCCAGCACAGGTGCATGCCTGGGAATACGCCGGGCCAGAGGAGGTGACGGCCAGCGTGCACCACCGCCCGCGGCTGGTCAGCGATGACATGATCGCCCTGCGCAGTGCGGCAGTGGCCGGTGTCGGCGTGCTGATGCTGCCGCGGATGATGATCACCGACGAACTGGCCAGCGGCGCGCTGGTGCCGATCCTGCCGCAGTGGCAGCCCAGGCATGGCATCGTGCATGCCGTGTTCCCCTCGCGGCGCGGCCTGCTGCCGGCGGTGCGCGCGTTGATCGATTACCTGGCCGAGCGTTTCGATGCGCTGCAGGAACCGTAGGCAACACATCCACGCAATGCATGGATGAGGTTCGGGGATTCGCTTGCCGCGCATCGCCGCGCGGCCCACAATCCACGTCCGGACCGTCGCCATCACGCCCATCATTCCCCGGTCCGGCCTTGGCACTTATGTCTCCCAATGCCCTGGCGCTGATCGAGCTGTTGATCCGCGAGCGCCGTGCGTTGTCCCGCTTCATTGCCCGCTACCTCGACCCGGCCAGTACCGAGGACACGCTGCAGAACCTTTATCTGAAGGCCAGCAGCGTGCCCGGCGACCCGCCGATCCTGGAACCGCGTGGCTATCTGTACCGCATGGCCTACCACCACGCGCTCAACCGCAGCCAGGCCGACGCGCGCGAACGGCGGGCGATGGCGGAGTACGCCAGCAACCTGGCAGATGCCAGCACTGATGGCCAGGCGCAGGCGCTGGACCAGGCCCAGCTGCGCGAGATCAGCCAGACCATCCTGGCGCTGCCGCCGCAGGTGCGCGAGTGCTTCGTGCTCAACCGCTACCTGGGGCTGAGCGAACGCGAGATCGCCGAGCGCCTGGGTATTTCCAAGAGCGTGGTGGGCAAGTACGTGCTGCGCGCGGCCCTGCTCATCCAGCAGCACCAGCGGGGAAGCCGGGCATGACCGGCATGTGCTGTGGGCAGATGCCGCTCGCCGTTGTCTCAACTGTAAGGCGCACCCGTTGGTGGTGCCGCGGGCCACAATCATGACTACGTCCATACCCTCGCCGCGTCAGGCCAGGCAGGCGTTGCGCTGGGTGATACGGTGCAATGCGGGCCGGTTGCCGGAGCGCCAGCAACGCGCCCTGCAACGCTGGCTGCAGGCCGATCCCCGGCATGCCGATGCCTGGCGCCAGCAGCAGGCCTTCTGGCAGGGCCTGGATGCCGCCGGCCCGGATGTCCTGGCTGCGCTTCCGGAGCTGACCGCCGAACCCGCGCTGCGGCCGCTGCAGCCGCGGCGTCGACTGCCTTGGCTGCTGGCCAGTGCGGCGGTGCTGCTGCTTTCGGTGACGGTGGCGCCGCACGCATGGCTGCTGGTCCGCAGCGATGTGCGCAGCGACAACGCGCCGCGCACGGTGCAGCTGCAGGATGGCAGTACTGCCATATTGGATGCAGGAAGTGCGCTGGCGCTTGATTTCAGCGCCGGCCAGCGCCGCCTGCAGCTGCTGCGTGGCAGGGCCTGGTTCCAGGTGGCGCACGAAGCACGACCGTTCCGGGTGGAGGCCGGCGGTGGCGAGATCCGTGACATCGGCACGGCGTTCAGCGTTGCACTGCAGGATGCCGTGGTGACCACCGAGGTCAGCCAGGGCGAAGTGGAGATCAGGCCGGGTCATGTCGCCGCGCAGCGACTGCAGGCCGGGCAGGCACGCGCGTTCCGCGATGGCCGCTGGCTGCAGCCGCTGCAGCTGGCCGATGTGGAGGCCATCGCACCGTGGCGACGCGGCGAGGTCGTCATTGGTGATCTGCCTGCGCAACAGGCGATCGAGCGCCTTGCCCGCTATCGACGTGCGCCGGTCTGGGTTCTGCGCGGTCAGGGCGCGCAGGTGGCGGTGAGCGGGTTGTTCCACCTGCAGCAGCCGGATGCAGCCATCGCCGCGGTGGCCCAGCAGGCCGGTCTGCGCAGCCAGCGCTTGCCTGGCGGCGCGTTGTTGGTGTGGTGATGCCACGGGAGTAGCGGGTGGGTTCATCCACGCATGGCGTGGATCTACTGGGGCGCATGGTAGATCCACGCCATGCGTGGATGATCTGACGATCAACAAAAAACCGTGGGCAGTTCCGGCTCCACGTTGTCTCTAATGGTATAGCCAGAGCGAAACCGCGTTTCTTCTCAAGCCAACCGAACCGCGTGCACCCGACGTGCGCACGGTCCCGCCACCTTGAGGAGTCACCGTTCATGCCGTTCCCGGCATCCGCCCGTCATCGCCGCGCCACCGTCCTCGCCCTGGCCATCGCCACGGCACTGGTTCCCTTCGCTTGGGCGCCGACCGCCCGCGCCCAGGCCGCTACTGCGTCCGTGCGCGCGTATGCCATTCCCGAACAAGCCTTGGCCGACGCAGTGCGCAGCTTCGGTCGCCAGTCGCAGGTGCAGGTGGTGTTCCGCAGCGATCTGGTGGAAGGGCGGCGCTCGCGCGCAGTGCAGGGCCAATACAGCCCCACCGAGGCACTGGATCAGTTGCTGCAGGGCAGTGGCCTGCGCGCGCAGCAGGAGCCGGGCGGCACCTGGACCCTGCAGGCCGCCGCCGATGACGGCGGGGTGGTGGTCACCGACACGCTGAAGGTGGGCGGGCGCCTGCAGGCCGACGGCGGCGAAACACGTGATCGTTGGGGATACGACGACGTGTTCGCGCTCGACCTGAGCACGGCCTATTCCGGTCGCGACCGGGTGGAGCGCTATCGCGGCGCCAACCCGGCCGATGTGGTCAAGGATCTGGTCGGTGTGTTCAGCGGCGATGCCCGCAACAGCGGCGCGCTGGACCTCAACATCCGCGGCATCCAGGGGCCGGGACGGGTGCCGGTCAGCATCGACGGCGGCGAGCAGGCGCTGACCGTCTGGCGGGGCTACAACGGCGTCAGCAACCGCAACTACATCGATCCCAACCTGATTGGTGGCATCCAGGTCATCAAGGGGCCAGCGTTGGTGCGCGATGTACACAGCGGTATCGGCGGAGCGATGGTCATCAAGACCCTTGACGTCGACGACATCGTGCCGACCGGCGAGCGCTTCGGCGGGGAGCTGAAGATCGAAGGCAGCAGCAATGCGGTCTCACCGCGCCTGCCACGGCTGCACACCGGCGAGGATTACCGCACGGTGGAGGGGTTCCCGCAGTCGTCGCCGGCCTCGCCCTATGCTGACCGCACCCTGGTGGTGCCAGTGAAATCGCGCAGTGGTGACAACCCGTTCGATGGCGATGACCAGGCCTGGCGCCTGGCGCTGGGCTGGCGCGGTGAGCGGGTGGACGTGATGGCGGCCTACGCGTGGCGCAAGCGCGGCAACTATTTCTCCGGCAGCAAGGGCAGTGCGTACTACGACCAGGACCCGCGCGAGCAGTACGAATACCAGGGCATCGACTACATCACTACGCTGGCGCGCTACTTCAAGCCGGGTGATGAAGTCCCCAATACGTCCAGCGAACAGGAGTCGTGGCTGCTGAAGGCCACCTGGCAGATCACCGACGACCAGCAGCTCAAGGCCACCTGGCGGCACACGCTTTCGCACTATGGCGAGATCATGCCCTCGCGCATCCTGTCCGCACCGGATTACGGGCGCATCCAGTGGCCGCTCAGCCGGGTCGATTCCGATGCCTGGAACCTGGAATACCGCTGGCAGCCGGCCGGCAGTCGTTGGCTCGACCTGCGCGCCAACCTGTGGCGAACGGAAACCAACAGCGGTACCTACACCGCCGGTGGCTTCCCCAACTTCGCCTCGGGCAACCCCGATTGGGATCCCAGCCGCAGCCCGATCCTGCGCAACACCGCGCTGGCCAATGCCCGTAACGACCGTACCGGCCTGACCCTGAGCAACCGCTTCGGCCTGCACTCCACGCTTGACCTGACCGTAGGTGGCAACTGGCAGTACGAAACGCTGCGTTCGGGCGATCCGTACTTCGGCGTTACCGACGGCTGGCGCATGTACCCGCGCGCCGGCCGGCGCCAGGAAGGCGAAGGCTACCTGAGCCTGGAATGGCGGCCGGTCGAGTTCCTTACCCTCAACGCCGGTGTGCGCTACAGCCGCTACTGGGCGTTCGACGATTTCCTGCAGGCGCATCCGGAGCTGCTGACCCGCAGTGTCGGCAGCAAGGAGGCGCGATACCGGGTCAATGAGCTGCCGCCTCGCCCTGCGAGCCTGCAGGGAGAGATCGATGCGATCGAATCGGAGCGTGAGTTCTGGGAAAGCATCGGCATGGGCTCGCTGGTCGACGACCTGCTGAAGAACCTGCTGAGCAAGTACGAAACGCCGGTGCCGGTGGAGCACAGCATCGCCTGGGCAGCGGATGCCGATGGCAATTACACGCGAGCCAGCAACCCCTGCCTCAACGGCCAGGTGGCCGCCATCCCCGGGCTGCTGCCGATGGTGCTCGGTACCGACCAGACCTGCCGCGTGCAGAACGCCGTGCAGGGGCAGGCGGTGCAGGCGCACAACAGCCGCCGCCGCGACCATGCCTGGCTGCCCACGTTCTCGGCCACCGTGCATTTCTCACCTACTGCGCGCCTGTATGCCCGCTACACCGAGGCCAAGCGCTTCCCCAGCATGTTCGAAAGCACCATCGCGTTTTCCAGCAGCCTCAATCCGCTGTATCCGCTCAAGCCCGAACACGCTTACAACTACGAGCTGGGTTATGTGCACAACCTCTCTGCGCTGTTCGGCGGCACCGCCGATGCGGACGTAAAGCTCAGCTACTACGTGCAGAAAACCCGCGATGTGATCGAGCGCGATGCGTATTTCCTGTTCGACAACATCGACAAGCAGACCCTGCGCGGCATTGAGCTGCAGGCGCGCTTCGACAACCGACGTTTCTTCAGCGACCTGGGCATCGCCCGCACCCTTGAAAACGAAGTGTGCGACGAAAGCACCGCAGTACAGCTGGATGCCAACCGCGGCCTGGTGCCCAACTGCGTGCAGGACGGTTTCGTCGGTGGCTATCTGCTGACCCAGGCCGTGCCGAAGCTGTCGGTGAACCTGTCGCTGGGCACCCGCCTGTTCGACGAGCGGCTGGAACTGGGCAGCCGCATCGTGCACTACCGGCGTCACCACAACCCGGACCTGCAGGCTTACCGCGACCGCTTGCTGGCCGGCGGCAGCAGCCTGCTGTGGCAGAACGTGCCGTTCACCTGGGGAAACATCACCACGGTGGATGCCTATGCGCGCTGGCGCTTCAACGACCACGCCAGCGTCGAACTGGTCGGCAGCAATCTCGGCAACCGCTATTACGTCGACCCGGCCACGCGCTCCACGCTGCCGGCGCCCGGTCGCACCCTCAAGCTCGCAGTCACCGCGCGCTTCTGACGCCTCACCGATTCAAGCGTTGTACCTGTAGTTCCCTCAATCCAAGGAGTTTTTCCATGAAAATGTTCTCCCGCTCCCTGCTCACCGTGGCCGCCAGCCTGGCCCTGGCCGGTGCCGCCCACGCTGCCGATATCGTCGGCGCCGCCAGCGCCGTCACCGATCCGCAGTTGAACGTCAACGTCGGCGAATCGCAGGTCAATGGTGGCCCGCACGTCGCTGGCAAGGCCGGCATCGGCGTCGGCACCGTATCCGGTGGCACCCGCGTGGACTTCCAGGGCCTGAGCGCCTATTCGGCACCCACCACCGTCAACGGCACCACCGTGCGCACCCTGGCCATGCCGATCACCGGCACCCCGGGCAACCACGCCGGCATGGGTCACTTCAACTTCGTCAAGGTGGGCAGCGGCGATGTCTGGTTTGGTGAATGGTCCAAGGATGGCGCCGCCGGTGGCTTCAACAACCGCCAGGTCTATTTCGCTGGTGACCGTGCGGGCACCACGTTGCCGGCAGGCGTGGCCACCTACAGCGTGGCGGGCCTGAACAAGTTCAACGGCAGCAACCTGCTGACCGGTGCGTTCCGCGCCGACTTCGGTGCCGGCACCCTGCGCGGCCAGATCGCCGGTGGCGGCCTGACCGTGGGCGTCAACGCTGCCATCAGCAGCGCCAATGCGTCCTTCGCAGGCACGGCCGTGGCCAACGGCTCGGTGTCGGGCAGCACCCAGGGCCAGTTCTTCGGTGCCAACGCCGCCGCCCTGGCCGGCATCGCCACCTTCGCCGGCAACAGCCAGTACGACACCGCCTTCGGCGGCAGCAAGAACTGATCGCCACGCCCCTGACGGGGCAGGGCAGGGACAAGCCGCGATCCGCCAGTCCCTGCTTCGGCCCGCGATAGTGCTTCAACCGGATCGAACATGCGCCACCTTCTCTTTCTTGTTCTTGTCGTCCTGCTGCTGGCATGGTCGCTCAACGTGGCCCACGCCCAGCAGGATGACCTGCGCCGTGTGCTCGAACAGGGCAGCGAGCTGCGTCATCAGCAGCAGGACCAGCAGCGCCTGCGCCAGGCCGAACACGAGCGACCGACCATCACCCTCGACGGCCAGCAGTACCGCGTGGAGCGCACTGTCGACGATCTCGGCCAGGCGCTCTATCTCGCGCTGCAGCACCAGCAATGGCAGGCCGCGGCCGCCTTCCTTGCCGAGTACATCGAACTGCCTGGCCACGATCCGCTGCTGCGCCACTACGCGCAGGGTGCGCTGGCGCGCGTGGGTGGCCAGCACGGCAAGGCCGCGGCCGAATACGAGGCCGTGCTCACCGCGCAGCCGGACTTCCTGCCGGCGCGGCTGGAACTGGCGCGTGTGTATGCAGAGGACCAGCGCGACCGCGATGCCATCACCCTGTTCGAGGCGATCGCAGCCGGCATCGATGGCGGCGACCCTGCAACGGCGGGCGTGCGTACGCGGGTGGACGGCTACCTGCAGGCCCTGCATGCACGCCAGCGCTGGAAGGGTGGCATCGCCGCCGGCCCCGCCTGGAGCGACAACGTCAACCGCAGTTCGGCCAGCCGCACCTGCCTGTTTGGTGACGGCACCACCTGCTTCATCGAACGCCGGTTGCCCGATGCACAGGCAGCGTTCGGCCTGGACTACGACGCCAGTCTGGAACGGCGCCTGCCGTTGGCCGGCCACCATGGGCTGTACCTGCGCGGGCTGGCGTTCGGCCAGGCGTGGCGTGGGCACAGCGACTACAACGAGCTCAATGCCACCGTGCAGGCCGGCTACAGCTGGCGCAGCGCACGGCATACCTTGCTGCTGGCGCCCAGCTACGATTACCAGGGGCTCGGCAACCACGCGCTGCAGGGCGGTGCCGGCATGCATGGCGAATGGCAGTTCGCCGCAGATGCGCGCAGCCTGCTGAAACTGGAAGCCGACTGGAAACGCCAGCGCTATCGACAGCAGGGCGTGGCCAGCAACTACGACGGTGAACTGGCGGCGATCTATGCCACCTGGTTCCGCGCGCTCAACCCGCGCTGGACGGTGTTTGCCGGGGCCGATCTGAGTGACAGCAGCGCCGCCGATCCCGCCAATGGCTACCGGCAACGCGGCCTGCGCCTGGGCGCAGCGCRCCAGTGGAGCGGCACCACGGCCACGGTGTTCGTGTCGCTGCGTGAGCGTGAATACGATGCCTGGAGCCCGTTGCTGGAGGCGCGTCGGCAGGACAGCGAGCAGAACCTGATCGCCATCGTGCGCAGCGAGCGCCTGGCCGTAGCTGGGCTGGTCCCCAGCCTGAGCCTGCGTTACGCACGCATCGACAGCAACGTAGACTGGCTGTACAGCCACGACCGCAGTCTGCTGAGCCTGAAATGGGAACGGGCGTTCTGAGCCGTTGGGCGAGGCAGGAGGGGGGGCAGTCCATTAATCCCCAATTTGGCCAAATTGGGTATAGTGGCCGCATATCCTTCCGCTGGAGCCGTGCCATGACCCTCCCGCTCGACCTGCCCGGCCTCGACAAGGCCCCGGCATCCTCGGTCAAGACCCGTGGCTGGCCCAGCCTGATGCGTACCGTGCGCGAGAAGCAGGCGCTGGTCATCACCAACCACAATCACCCCGAGGCGGTGATCGTGGACATCAAGACCTACCAGGAGCTGTTGGCCAGGGCCAGCGGCAGTGACAGCGAGGAGCGCAGCGACGTGCTCTCGCGCCTGCGTACCGAGTTCGACCAGGCGCTGGCCGGGCTGCAGCAGGGTGAGGGGCTGGGCAAGGTGATGGGCAAGCCGATCCGCCGCGGCCACAAGGTCGCGCTCGGCCGTCCGCTCTGAATCATGGGGCGGATCCTGGCGTTGGCCGGCGTCAACGGCGCCGGCAAGAGTTCGTTGCTGGGCACCTGGCTGGAGGCCGACGGCCTGGGCTGGTACAACCCGGACAGCTTCACCCGACGGCTGGTGGCGGCGGGCTGGCCGTTGGCCGAAGCCAACGCTGAAGCGTGGCAGGAGGGCGCAAGACGGCTGCGCCAGGCGATCGCCGACGGCAGCGACTTCGCCTTTGAAACCACCCTGGGCGGCAACACCATTCCGCGCCTGTTGCGCGAGGCCTGCAGCCAGCACGACGTGGCGATCTGGTTCTGCGGGTTGGCCACCGTCGAACTGCATGTTGCCCGCGTGGCGGCCCGCGTTGCCGCCGGTGGCCATGATATCCCGCAGGACAAGATCCGCGCGCGCTTCGATTCCGCACGCGAGAACCTGTTGGCATTGATGCCGCACCTGGCCGAACTGCACGTGTATGACAACAGCGCGCCGGCCGATCGCTACGGACGTGTTGCCCCCTTGCCGGTGCTGGCGCTGGATCGCCAGGGCCTGCAGTATCCGGTGTCGGTGGTGGAGCTGCTGCACACCCCGGACTGGGCCAAGCCCATCGTCATGCGCGCGATGGAACTGCATGCTGACAGTACGCCGCTTGCCGGCCCGCCTGTGCGATGATCCGAGCCCGCAGATTCATTGATCGAGGAACACGGATGTACGAGCGGAAGCACTGGCAGGCCACTGGCCTGCGCGCGCTGGTGGCGGCCATGGCATTGACGGTGGCGGCGCCGCTGTTGGC
The DNA here is from genome assembly GCF_052114665.1 of Stenotrophomonas sp. 2YAF22. Classification (NCBI taxonomy): domain Bacteria; kingdom Pseudomonadati; phylum Pseudomonadota; class Gammaproteobacteria; order Lysobacterales; family Lysobacteraceae; genus Stenotrophomonas; species Stenotrophomonas sp. 2YAF22. The sequence continues at coordinate 13,396 of NZ_JBFRFE010000029.1, forward strand.
ACAGGATGCAACGCCGGCCGACGCCAAGGCCGAGGCGCCGAACGAGCCGATGAGCTACGACAAGGCACGCCGCACCGCCGAGGCATCGCTGCGCCTGCACCCGGGCACCGACAGCCAGTACGACTACCGCCCGCTGTGGGCCGGCAATGCCGACCTCGATGGCGACGGCCGCCCGGAGATCATCTATCTCTACACCGCGACCCAGACCGGCAGCGCGATGCAGCTCAACGAGCTGGTGGTGATGACCCCGCTGGCCGAAGGCGATGCACGAGGCCAGGCCACGTCACCCGGCAAATCCGCCTATGACGATGAAACCTACGCGTTGATCCGCGCTTCCGGCTACGCCGATGACGCTGTTGTGCACATTCCCGGCGAAATGGAAACGATCACCATGGACGGTGACCGCATCCGCGTGACCTTCAACAGCACCCGCAGTTCGAAGCTGTGCGTGCGTGGCAAGGTGGCCTGCCCACCGGAAGGTCAGCATGCCTGGGTGTATCGCTGGAGCCCGGGGAAGTTGACCCGCGCCGACTAGTCCGCATCAACGGCAGCGCCAGGCCATGCCAGGTGTATGCACGCAACGAATCACCAAGGAGAACACCATGCACGGACCTGCATTTTTTCATCCCGTCCTGCTGCCTTCCGCATTGGCGCTTTGCGCGCTGGTGGGCGGTGGCCCGGCATCTGCCGCATCGCAGGCATCGCCACCGAGCCTGGTACAGGCGTTCCACGC
>NZ_JBFRFE010000030.1:0-14097 GCF_052114665.1 Stenotrophomonas sp. 2YAF22
ATGTGCTTGCATCTGTATCGGTGCTTTCCGCCTTGGGATGGTGGCGGTGGGACAATCTGAAGACCACATTGATCTGGGCGGGCGGCTCCGCGCTGCTTTCTCTCTACAACTTCCAGAAAATTTCGACTGGAAAGGCCTACTTCAAGTCCACAATGGTTGACGCAGCCGGCCTGGCGGCCGTGGTCGCTTTTGTCACCGCGAGCCACACCTTCAGCCTCGCTACTGAGCTGGTCATTGCCGCTGCCCTAATTCTGTTGAGCTTGGTCGTCGCATTGAGTGATCGGGCCGAGAAGCTGAGGTCGATTCATCTCGGAGGCATGGCGATAATGATCGTACTAGCTCTGCTGATGCTCGGAAATTCGATCTACTACTCCATTACCCATCTCAGCGATTTCGCCAGTGCAGACACTGCGCGCGATTTCGCCATCCCGATTCTACTAACGGTGATGTTCCTGCCGTTCCTCTACTGCCTTCATCTCTATTCAGTCTACGAAGGTGTATTCGCCAGCTTCCACTTCTCCATGAAGGATCCGACCCTGCGTCGCTATACGGCGTGGAAGCTGATTAGAGAACTCAGGGCAGACACCGTGGGATTGCTACGTTGGCAGCATCACGCAGCCCTGTTCCCGCCCCAGGACGCTGCCGAGATAGACGCGTCAATCGCAGAAGTCAGGAAAGTGAGACGTCTCTCAGTCCGTCCCCCCAAGGTATCGCCTCGCTTTGGCTGGCTTCCGCATCTCGCGACCACATTCCTGGATAATGCGGGTCTGCGTACAAACGCCTACCGCCGTACACATGATGGATGGCGAGCAAGCTCAGACTACTTGGACCTCGGAAAGGCACCGTTTCCTAACAATATCGCATATTACGTGGAGGGTGCCGAGCTCACCGTTGCAAAGCTGAAGCTAGTTCTGAACATTAATGCCCCAGAGGAAGCAGAGCAGGCGCAAGAGCGCTTCTCGCAGTTCGCATCGCTCCTTGCAAACGCGGCAATCCCCGGCTGGCCGCTTTCCGGGCAAGATCTTGACATCAAGATCAACGAGCAACCCGTGGTGATGAATGGATACGCATTGGCACTGAAAAAGCGCACTTGGACAGGCGGCATTCCAGGCGGCTACGATCTAGCCTTTACCATCGAAGTAGAAGATAGCGTCTGTAAGTGATCGCACGCGAGTGACTGAAGGGAGCGAAAGTTTTCCACGACAACAATCGCCACCGTAGTTCTCGAGGCTTGCGGCCTCATGCGAGTAGCAGGCCTACAGCATGCCTGCGCCTCACTTCAGCTTAGCGAAAAGTGCGCTTCTTGATCGCCTTCTAGCAACGCCACCGCACTGGGGACTGAGTAGCTCAGCGGTTTGATGCCCAATCTCCAACGAGACGGAGATTTGAGATCTCGCGGGATTGTGGAATCTGCCCGACGTTGTTAGCCCTGTTTGCGCACGGCCTTCTTTGCTGCCTTTTTTGTAGCCTTCCGAACCGGCACCGTCTTCACCTTCCGGGCGACCTTCCCAACCTTCTTCAGAGCTTTGGTGGCTGCCTTCTTCCCAACGGCGCCGGGGAAGCGTTCGCCAGGATTGGCTGCGCTCCAATCCTTGCCCTCAGGCCCGTTGCTGGACCGCATCGACCTGCACATCAACGTGAGCCGCATGGATGCGGTGGAGCTGCGTGAGAGCACACCACTGGGCGAACCCAGCGCCAGTGTTCGTTCACGTGTGGAAGCGGCGCATGCGCGGCAACAGGCGCGTGGTGGCCTCAACGCGCACTTGTTGCCGGCTGCGCTGCGTGCGTGCACGCGCTTGAGCGAAGCCGACCAGGACCTGCTGGAACAGGCCATCGAACGCCTGCAGCTGTCGGCGCGGGCAATGCATCGCATCCTGCGCGTGGCACGCACCATTGCCGATCTTGCCGAAAGCGAGAGCATCCAGACCGCGCACCTGGCCGAGGCCATCGGCTACCGGCAGCTGGATCGGGGCAAGCCAGGCACCTAGCACGCTGCTGCATGCACGAAGGAATCAGATTCATCTGATATCTGCGATGCCACCTGCGCCGTGACCATTTCCGCGAGCCCATACACAAGGAGACGCGGTTTGCTCAGGATGCTCATCATGGGCGGGCAGGAGGCCGCCCGTCAGCGGATATCACGGACGATAGGACGGCGCGGCCTGATCCGCATGGAATCGATCTACAGCGTGGACAGCGGCCTGTCGGTGCTGGAATGGCGCAACTACGACCTGGTGGGAACGTTCCTGGCTGCTGGCCTCGGCACGCGGTTGCAGGAATCATTCGTGCTGCGCGATGCGAAGGTGCAGCTGGTGCTGTTCGGCGTGGGGTTGAGCGAGGAAGTCGCCAGCATCCGCCTGCGTCTGCGCGCGCAGGGGCTACCGTCGCCGATTCTGGTCCGGACCGACTTTGACAGCTACGACGAGTCGCTGTTCTGGCGATCGTTGACGTCGCACATGATCCTGCCGTCGGTACTGGAGGGCACTGGCCCCCTCCCCGCCGTGGGCGACGCGTGCGACCATGCAGGACCCAGTCCCTAGCGGTGCCTGCCTTGCCAGGTGCCCGCCCAGCCATACATGAGCACTCCCCAACCGCCGCACCTGCCGACCTCCGATGCGTCCACCCCGCTGACACCTGCGGCAACCGGCGGCGGCGGGCCACTGGGTGAAACGAAGATGCGCGAAATCGCGGTGCGGATCTCGCAGTACTTCCGCGATTTCCTTGAATCGGATTTCAAGCGCGCGCAGGCACCGCGGCGCCGCATCGTGCTTACCAGCGATTCCGGCTTCCGCGCAGGCATGCGCACCGCGCCGTATCCTGCGTTGGACAAGGAGCTGTGGAAGCTGCTCAGCCGGCCCTCCGGCGAGGAGCTTTCGTTCACCATCGGCCCGCGCAGCTACACCCGGCCGATCAGCGCGGCGCTGCGCCGCATCGTCGAAGAACAAGTGAACGCCATCACCGAGACCGCCATCGCCACGGTGCGCGTGGCCGTGCTGGACAAGGCGCGCGCCAGCATGGCCGGCGCGCTGGAAGACCCGGAAGCATGGGTGGAATCGGTGCAGGGCACCCTGGTGGATGCGATGTGCGTGCAGGTGGTGCGGCCGCTGATCGCGCATCTGGCCGGCCCACTGCAGGGCCAGGCGTACTGGGTGATGGATTCGCTGCACGCGGCTGAATCGGACCTGGTCACCCGCTCCGTTGTGGATCTGTACCAGACCCTGCCGGAGGTGCTGGCGCGCTTGCTGGCCGCCGGTGATGAACTGCCGCTGCAGCAGGCCTGCGAGCACCAGCTGACCCGCGAAGGCACGATCAGCGCGCTGATGGCCTTCTTCGAGAACTTCGTGGCGGCCGACGCCTTCCATGAGTTCCGCGACCTGGAAACCTATGTCGCCACCGGCGATGGCCTGCAGCTGTATCTCTACGTGGGCACGCTCAAGTACGCGGGCGTGCAGTACCCGGTGTTCTACCTGCCGCTGGACGTGGTGCGGGCCAAGGATGGGTCGGGCTACACCCTGACCCTCAGCAACCGGCTGTTCGCCAACCGCCGCGCGATCGACTTCGTGCTGCAGGAACTGGCCGTGGGCATGGCCCGCGAGTGGGTGTCGCCGATCCAGGAGCGCATCCAGTACCTCGACCCGGCGCAGAGCCTGTTCGAAGTGGCAGCGTCGCTGTTCCGGCAGGTGGCCAACGCGGTGGATCTGGGCGGCGACGTCTCGCTTTCCTCGTCTGCCAGCGAGGCATCCACCGCCACCGTTGCGCTGTCGCCTGCCCTGCACCTGGCTGCGTTCGAGCGCGCCGACGAGGCGCTGTTGAATGATTTCGAGGAGATCATCGACCAGGCCCGCAATGGGGGGTCGAAGCTGGTGGATCTGTTCCACGGCATGGTGGAAGGCGTGCTGATGCGCAACCCCGAACCCATCGGGGAACGAGTGGAGTCGGCCTGGGATGCGCTGCCGCTGGTAGAGCGCATGGTGTTCGATTCGCCCATTCCGTTGAATGAGGAGCAGCGCAAGATCCTGCTGGCGGTGCGCGAGCCACAGGGCCGCATCGTGGTGGTCGAAGGCCCCCCTGGCACCGGCAAGTCGCACACCATCACCGCCATCGCCGCGGACTGTGCGTTCAACAAGAAGAGCTGCCTGGTGCTGTCGGACAAGACCGAAGCGCTGGACGTGGTGTACGACAAGCTGTCCGATGCGATGAGCCGGGTTCGCCACGATCGCGATTTCCCCAACCCCATCCTGCGGCTGGGCCAGCAGGCAGCGAACTTCAAGCGCCTGACCTCCACCGGCACGATCAGCCAGATTTCAGCCTTCGCCAAGGCCATGAAGGCCAACCAGCCCGCCCTTGAGAGCGAGCGCCAGGACACGGCACAGACGCTCCGGCAGGCCATCTCCACTACCGTGCAGACGCTGGGGCGTGTATCGCTTGCTGCAGTGAAGACCATGCACGAGCAGGAAGCGGAGCTGGGCGAGCGCGCCCCCGCGGTGCTGCAGCAGGTGCACGCGGTGATGGATGCCAACGTGCTGACCGAGCTGGAAGCGGTGACCGCGCAGGCGGACGCACTGGAAGCCTATCTTGCCGATCTGTTCGGCAGCACCGACTACACGCCGGCGTCGCTGGACCAACGCATCCGTCGCGATGCGGTGACCACCGCTTTTCTTGCCGACCGACCGGTTGACGGCTGGGCGCTGTTCGAGTCGTTGGATGCAGAGCAGATACGGCTGCTGGGCACGCTGTTGCTGCAATACCAGCAGCTGAAGATGCCGCTGCTGGGTTATCTGCTGCGTGGCAATGCCGTGCGCGGGCTGGAACTGCAACTCAACCAGCTTGGCACCACACGGCCGCTGCTGCTCAAGCAGGATGCAGCCGCCCTGCAGAACATCGTGCAGGGCGCAAACGCGCTGCGCATGAAGCTGGAGGCCGAAGGCCTGGGCACGCAGCTGGCGGCCAGCTACCGGCAGATCGCCCACGGCGCCGCGCCGGGACCGGGTGCGGCGGTTGCACGGCAGGCAATGACCCTGCTGGCGCGGCTCAATCCGGCCATCGTCGAGGCCCTGCTGGCCGAGCCGAAGGACGATCCCGCGCTGTGGGCGCTGACCCTGCGCTTCCTGCAGGGCTGGATGGCCACGCGCAAGGCCTTCGTCGACGCGCCGCAGTACGACTATGTGGGCACCAAGACCAAGCTGGAACGCTTGAACACCTCGGTGATGAATGCCCATGTGGATGGGCGCCTGATCAGCTTCATGGATCATCACCGCGCCGACGCGCGGGCATTGGCGGGCGTGATCGCCAACCGGCAGAAGTTCCCGGTGGACAAGTTCGAGAGCGTGCGCGAGTCGTTCCCGGTGATGATCGCCAGCATCCGCGAGTTCGGCGAATACATGCCGCTGGCACCGGACCTGTTCGACGTGCTGGTGATCGACGAAGGCTCGCAGGTCTCGGTGGCACAGGCACTGCCGGCGCTGCTGCGTGCGCGCAAGGTGGTGGTACTGGGCGATTCCAAGCAGTTCTCCAACGTCAAGGCCGCCAACGCCAGCATCGCGCTGAACGACAAGTACCGCTCGGACCTGGTCAACTACTTCCGCACCAACGTCAGCCAGCAGGCCGACGTGCTGGAACGGCTGGCCATGTTCGATGTGAAGCGCTCGGTGCTGGAGTTCTGCTCGCTCTCGGCCTCGTACTCGGTGATGCTGCGCAAGCATTTCCGCAGCTATGCGGAACTGATCGGGTTCTCGTCCTCCACCTTCTACAACCACCAGCTGCAGGCACTGAAAATCCGCAGCCGGCCGCTGCAGGAGGTGATCCGCTTCAGCCAGGTCGATGCCACTGGGCACCGCACCAGCCGCAGCACCAACGACGCCGAAGCGGCCTTCATCGCCGAGCGACTGGTGGAACTGCTGGATACGGAGTCGCCGCCCACGGTGGGCATCATCACGCCGTTCCGCGAGCAGCAGACGCTGTTGTCCAAGACGCTGTTCAACCATCCGCGCGGCCGCGAGTTTGAAGAGCGGCTTCGCCTGAAGGTGATGACGGTCGACTCCTGCCAGGGTGAGGAACGCGGGCTGATCTTCTATTCGATGGTGGCGACTGCCGGCCAGGATGCGCTGAACTACATCTTCCCGGTCAGCCTGAGCGGCGCGGTGGATGCGGTGGAAGACAAGCTGAAAGTGCAGCGTCTGAATGTCGGCTTCTCCCGTGCGCAGGAGGCGATCTGGTTCGTCCATTCGATGCCGGTGGATGCGTTCCGCGGCGCAATCGGCAATGCGCTGCGTTACTACGCCAGCCAGCTGGACCGCCCCGCGCCCGACGCCGCGCAGACCGATGCGCGCAGCCCGATGGAATCGAAGGTGCTGCAGTGGCTGCAGCAGACGCCGTTCGTGCTTGCCCATGGCGATGCGGTCGAGATCATTCCGCAGTTCCCGGTGGGTGACTACCTGCGCCAGCTCGACCCGACCTATCAGCACCCGGCGTGGCGCGTGGACTTCCTGGTGACCGTGCAGACCGTGCGCGGCGCGCTGCAGATCGTGATCGAGTACGACGGTTTCGAATTCCATTTCCGCCGCGACAAGCCGGTGCATGTGGGCAACCACGAGCGCTATCTGGTGGAGGCCGACGTCGAGCGCCAGCTGACCCTGGAAAGCTACGGCTACCGCTTCCTGCGCATCAACCGCTTCAACCTGGGCAGCGACCCGGTGCAGACGCTGTCCGACCGGCTCTATCGCCTGATTGAAGTGGCCGGCACGGAAATCCGCTCGGCCGCGGTCGATCAGGTGATCGAGCAGGTGCAGGGACTGGAGTCGAAGGAAAAGAAGGTCTGCAGCCGCTGCGGGCAGATCCGCAGCCAGGAAGAGTTCTTCGACCCTGACCTGCGTGCCGGTGCCGGTGGGGTAGGACGGATCTGCATGCCCTGCAAGGCGGGCTAGGCGGTGTTGCGGGGTGCCAGCGTGCGCAGTGCCACCGCCGCCAGCCTGCGGCTGACCAGCGCGTAGAGCTCTTCCAGTTCGGCCGCGCGCGCGTCGGTCATGTTGGTACCGAACAGTACACGCGACAGCGCGGCCTTGTGGGTGTCGGCGGGATAGCGCGCCCGCGCCCGGTACACGGCCTGCAGCACCAGCCAGGCCAGGCGGAACCCGCCCCCGGGCAGGGGGCGGACTACGCGGTCATAGACCTGCCAGAACTGGTATTCGGCCTCCAGGTCGACCGCCGGTGCTGCGAACGGCACCGGACGCGCACGTCCATGGGCGCGCCTGCGGACCGGAGGGAAACGGGGGTTGTGCTGTGCCATGCGTACAGGATGACCCAGCAACATTGTGGGAACCTTGCGTTGGTGCCCGGAAATCAGTGCAGATTGTGCAAACAGCGGATGGGGTCGGAGCCCTTGGCGTGGCAAAGGGATCCGACCCCGGTCATGGCAGCCGCCGAAGAGCCGCGAAGTGCATCCACGCATGGCGTGGATCTACCGGGGTCAGAGCCCTCTGCCATGCAGAGGGATCCGACCCCGTTCCATGTATCAGAACGACATCGAGGTGCTGAACATCACCTGCCGGGGGGCGCTGCGCTGCAGGGTCTGGTAGTCGCCCGAGAACGACGAGCCGGCGATGGTGGCGGTGCCGATGTTGTTGCGGTTGAACAGGTTGCTTACGTCCAGCCGCAGCTCCAGCCCCGGCAGCATGCTGTCCGGGCCCAGGGTGTAGGCGGTGTACGCGTTGACCTGCCAGAACGTCGGCACGCGGATGTCGTTTTCATAGGTGAAGGGCTGGCGCAGGTACGAGGTGCTGGTGGCACCGAAACGCCAGTCGCCGAAGTGCGCGGACAGGTCGCTGACCAGCGATAGCTGCGGGTAGCCCGGCTGCGCGTTGCCCTTGATCGGGTACACGGTATCGCCCACCACGAAATCGCTGTCGTAGTACGAGCGCGCCAGTGCGATGCCCTGGTAGAACTGCAGGTGGTCGGTCAGGTCGGCGGTGATGCCGAGATCGGCGCCGATCACGTGCATCTTCGGCATCAAGCGCACCGTGTTGATCTGCGCGAACTGGGTGCCGATGGCTGCCGACAGCAGGCGGTTGCGGATGTCGTTGTAGAACACATCACCGGTCACGGTCAGGCGGTCGAAGCGGTGGCTGGCGCCCACGGTCAGGTTCCAGTTCTTTTCCGGACGCAGGGTGCCGGCCACGCGGTCGAACTCTTTCTGGTCACTGATGGTCCAGGCCGACGCGGTGTAGCCGATGTTGCCGCGCTGGGCCACGCGATAGCCGTTCATGGTGTTGACCAGGTCGATGAAGGCATCGGTCCGCTCGGTCGGGCTCCAGTACAGCGACACGTGTGGCAGGAAGTTGCTCTTTGCGCGCAGCGTGCCGAACACCGGGCGCTCCGCTGAGTCGCCGATGCCACCACCAGTGGTAGTGAAGTCCACGGCCTTGAAGCCCAACCCCAGCACCAGCGTGTCGGTGACGGCGTAGTTGTCATGCAGGTAGAGCTGCCGTGAACGGGTCACCCAGCTGGATGCGTTGTCGGTCTGGAACGCCGGACCGTACACATCGAACGGCCCGGTGGCCTTCAGTGGCTTGCCCTCCCCCAACAGCGGCTGCTGGTACCACTCGGTCTTCGCGGCCGCCTTGCTCTTCTCCTGCCAGAAACCGGTGGTGAGGGTGTGCGCACCGGTCTCGAACTGCAGGTTGAACATGCCCCCCAAGCGATTGAGGTGCGGCGTCTGCACCTGCTCGGAGAAGGGCGCGCCGTTGGGCGACGGCACGGTCGGGTCGGTCAAGGTGGCCTGGGTGTGGCTGTTGACGTTGTACAGCTGCACGTTGCCGCTGAGCGCGGGCGTGATCTGGAAGCGATGGTTGATCGAAGCGACGCGGTCGCGGGTCACCTGGCCGGTGTCGTAGGGAATCAGCTCGGACAGCTCACCGCAGGTGTAGGCGCCGCAGGACGTGTCGGCGTTCTCCGGCGAGGCCACGTAGTACGCCCACGCATAGTCCGGATAGAAGCTGTCGGCCTTCCAGCCCAACTTGCGGATCATGTCGAAGGAGATGTTGTTGTAGCCCCACACCGCGGCCTTGCTGTCGGACAGGAACACGGTGAAGTCACCCCACGCCACATCCTGCTGGGCCTTCAGGTCACCGCGCAGGAACTTCTGGGTGCCGGCGCCCTGGTACTTGTCGGCCGACACGCGCTGCAGGTCGACCAGCAGCTTCGGGCCGTGCTCGCCCAGCTGGCCGCTCTGGCCGGAGACCGTGGTGACCAGCGTGTTGTTGCTGCCCACGCCCTGTTTGAGGCGCAGGCTGGGGGTGTCCTGCAGGTCGCGCAGGCGGTACTCGAGGCTGCCGCCATTGACGCTGCTGGAGAACACACTCACCGGTGCACCGCCCGGGCTGACCGTGATCGAACCGATGCCATCGGGCACACCGACGTTGACCACGCTGGTGCCGGTAAGCGAGAGGAAGCCGTTGTCGTTCAGCGGCACGCCTTCGAAGGTGATGCCCATTTCATTCATGCGGAACCCGCGCACGAACAGGCTGGTAGCCGAGATGTCCAGGCCGAGGCCGTCGGTGGCGGTGTAGCTGGCGCCCGGCACGTTCTTCAGCATCGACAGGCCGTTGTTGCCGGACACCATCGAATCCAAGTCGGTGGCGTTGATGACGTAGCGGTTCGGGCCGACCACCTGGGTGGGCGYGACGGCTGCACCGCGTGGGGTGGCGATGACCTGCAGCGCGTTCAAGGTGGTGGGGGTGTCGTGGGCCGCGTCGGTGGACTCGGCAGCGTGCAGCGGTGCAACGAGTGCGATGCCGATTGCCAGGGCAAGAAGCGTAGGTGGAGTGTTCATGGCCAGATCCAGGGTGCAGGGGAAAGGTGGCGCAGGCGCACGCCCAGCGCGATGCAGCGCCGGTGTGCGGCGCGCTGGCTGGCGGCGATTGCGTTGAAGTGATGACGGCGCGGTACGCGCCGGTCAGTGGCGGATGAAGACGATCATCTGCCGTGGGATTCGGTGGCGTGATTTCGACGTGCGGAATTCTTGCATCGCACTGCCGCATCCGCCATTGCACCGTGGTACAGCGCCGATGGCGATGTGTATGGATGGGCTATACGTGGGTATAGCCCTTGCGTGGTAGGCCGACCTTGGTCGGCGCTTGCCGGCTGCGTGTGCCAACCAAGGTTGGCACCTACCGGAAGATGGACGCGCGGTTACTGCAGAACGAAACGCTCGATCGCCTTGGCCACGCCTTCATCGGCGTTGGTGGCGGTCTCGAAGCGCGCCACGGCCTTCACCGCATCGATGGCATTGCCCATCGCCACGCTGGTGCCGGCGTACTGCAGCATGGTGAGGTCGTTCTCCTGGTCGCCGATGGCCATCACGTTGGCGCGGTCGATGCCCAGGTGCTCGGCCAGCTTCTGCAGGCTTGGCCCCTTGCCGGCGCGGTGGTCGAATACTTCCAGGAAGAACGGCGCGCTCTTCAGTACCGCGAAACGCTCGGTCAGCGCGGCTGGCAAGCGCGCGATGGCAGCATCCAGCACGTCCGGCTCGTCGATCATCATCAGCTTGATGAAGGACATACCCGGGTCCATGTCGGCCACGCGGCGGTACGACAGTGGCATGCGCGAAAGATGCGAGTCGGCCACGGTGTAGATGCTGATGTCCTGGTTGGGCGTGTACATGCGCGTGGCATCGAGCGCCTGGAAGTGCACGCCGATCTCGCGGGCAACCTGTTCGCAGTACACGAAGTCATCGAAGCTGAGCGGATACTCGACCACCGTCTCGCGCGGGCCGATGCGCTGCACGAGGCCACCATTACAGGCGATGCAGTAATCATCGTCGCCATCGATGCCAAGTTCGTGCAGGAACGGCGCCAGCCCCGGAACCGGGCGGCCGCTGGTCAGCACGATATGCACGCCCAGCGCGCGTGCCCGGGCGATGGCCTGCTTCACGCGCGCGGTGAGCTTGTGGGCGGGGTCCAGCAGGGTGCCATCCATATCGATGGCGACCAGTTCGATGGTCGATTGCCTGCGACCCATGTCCATCATCTTCAACCAGTGCGGGGGACGCCCATTTTAGGCCAGGCCGCCTGGCAACGCCGGCCTCATGCATCGTTCACCTCTGCGCGGCGCTGGCCGGGGATACTCGTGGGGCCTGTGCGTCCCCCACCGCAGGACGGCCCTATCGACCGCCCTTCCCTGGACACTCTTTCGACGCATGACCTACCAAGCGCCCGACGCCACTGACACCGCCCCGCTTGCGCAGCAGATTGAAGACCTGATCGAGGGCCTGCCCGGCGACCATATCCGCGTCGGCACGCTGCTGCATGCGCTGGGCGACGAAGGCCTGATGCTGGTGGTGATCCTGCTGTCGGCGATCTTCCTGATTCCGGTATCGATTCCCGGGCTGAGCACGGTGTTCGGTGCCTCCATCCTGCTGATCGGCCTGAGCCGCGTGCGCGACCGTCCTTTGTGGGTGCCGCAGCGATTGGCCGACAAGCAGATCGCCACCGACAAGCTGAAAGCCAACCTGGGCCGTGCCCTGAAATGGGTGCATCGGATGGAGCGGTTGTCCCGGCCGATGCGGCTGGCAGCGATGGTGCGCTCGAAGAAGATGATGCGGTTGAACAACCTGGCGCTGGTGTTCGCCACGATCCTGCTGATGCTGCCGGCCGGGCCGATTCCCTTCAGCAACACGCTGCCGGCGCTGGCGCTGATGTCCTTCGCCATCGGTTTCATCCAGCGCGATGGCGCGGCGGTGGCAGCGGGCTACGGCTTCGTGGTGGCGTCGGTGGTGTACTTCGGTGTGCTGCTGGGCGGCGTAGGCTTTGCGGCCGAATCGGTGTTCAGTGGCTTCCGCAACGGATCATCGGCGCTGTAGAGCCGAGCATGGGCTCGGCCCTACAGCACGGGTGATGCGCGGGCAGCCGGCTACTTCGCCGACACCCGCCACACCACATCGCCCACATCGTCGGCGACCAGCAGCGCGCCCTCCGCATCGATGGCCATGCCCACCGGCGCGCCCATCAGCGTCTTCTCGTCCTTGGACGCGAACCCGCTCACCACCGCTTCCGGGCGGCCGGCCGGCTTGCCGTCCTTGAACGGCACGTACACCACTTCGTAGCCGCTCAGCGGCGAACGGTCCCAGCTGCCGTGCTCGCCGATGAAGGCACCGCCGTGGTACTTCGCCGGCAACGCCTGGCCGGTGTAGAACAGCAGGCCCAGCGGTGCCACGTGCGAGCCGATGGCGAAGTCCGGGCGGATTGCCTTGGCCACCAGGTCCGGCCGCTGCGGCTGCACGCGCTCGTCCACATGCTGGCCGTAGTAGCTGTAGGGCCAGCCGTAGAAGCCGTGCTCCTGCACCGAGGTGAGGTAATCGGGCACCAGGTCGGCACCGATCTCGTCGCGCTCGTTCACCACCGCCCACAGCTTGCCGGTACTCGGCTCCCAGTCCAGGCCGGTGGGGTTGCGCAGGCCCGAGGCGTAGATGCGGCTGCCGCTGGTGGCCACGTCCACTTCCAGCACCACCGCGCGGCGGTACTCGACGGCCAGGCCGTTCTCGGTGATGTTGCTGTTGGAGCCCACGCCCACGTACAGCTTGCTGCCATCGCGGCTGGCCAGCAGTTCCTTGGTCCAGTGGTGGTTGATGGTGCTGGGCAGGTCGGTGAACTCGCTGCCCTTGTCGGACATGCGGGTTTCGCCCGGCACGTAGTGGTATTTCATGATGTTGCCGGTGTTGGCCACATACAGCGTGTCACCGATCAGCTGGATGCCGAACGGCGAGTGCAGGTTTTCGATGTACACGTGCTGGGTCCAGGTGCCGGTGCCCGGCGCGCGCCGCAGCAACGTGACCCGGTTGCCGCCCTTGCCGGCCTTGCCCGAGCGCGCCTTCACCTTGCCGGCGATCCACTGCTTGGGCGTGGTGACCGGCTCTTCGCCGGGACCGTTGCCTTCCACTACCAGTACGTCACCGTTGGGCAGCGACAGCAGCCGGCGCGGGTGCTGCAGGTTGGCGGCGATGCGTTCGATCTTCAGGCCGTCGGCCACCGACGGTGCCTGTCCTTCGGCCCAGCCCACGCCCTTGGGCACCTGCATCGGCGGCAACAGGTAGTTCTCGGGCTTGGGCAACGGCGGTTGCGCGCCGGACTGGTCGGCCGGGTGGTATTCGGCCTTGCCGGCACAGGCGACCAACGCCAGGGACAACGAGAGCACGCCCACGGCGGGCAGGATGCGCTTAGCCATGACGGGCTCCTTGCAGCACCGGCTGCTGCAGCGAAAGCAGGATGAAGCCGAGCGCGATCAGTGCCACCGTCAGCGCGGAGAGGATGGTGCCCGGCACGGCCGCCGCATAGGCGTCGCGGCTGTGCACGAAAGCATTCCAGACCGCCAGCACGATGGCGACCAGGTTGAGCAGGAAATCGAGGCGGTCGGTGCCGGTGGCGGTGCCGTTGCGGCGCCAGACCGCGAACAGGTTGATCAGCCGCGGCAGGATGGCGATCAGCAGGCCGAAGGTGATCAGCCACGCCGCAGACTTGCCCCACATCACTTCAGCGGTGTTGAGGTAGRGGATGTCGAAAATGAGGCCGGCCACGAAGAAGCCGAACGGTATCGGATTCAACAGGCTGAAGAGTGTTGTGCCGAGGCCGCGATGGGCCTGGGCGACGGGGTTGACCATGGTCGTGCTCCGTTCGGGGAAGGGGTGCACGGGCTGTAGTAGCACAGGGGGGCGGGAGGGGGTGCGATGACCTGGGCATCGGATGGCCTCGACGCTATGGCRATGCCCAATGCGACGTCCGCACGACGTGGCCAGTGCCATCCAGCTCCACCGACCACGCCTCGATATGGGGCAGGAATGGATTTTCGTACCACAGCCGTTCCATGCAGGTGCCACTGCATGGCGTGCTGGCATAGCGGGAAAACCGTTGTCCACGCGGCTCTGTGACATCGGGTGCACCCAGCGCATCGATGACCGCCTCTCGACGGTCCCCGGGCCGCAGGGAAGCGATGCCGCGCTCGGCCAGGATGGAAGTAGCCGAGCATCCCCCTACATAAAGCACAGCTGCCAAGGCCAACAGCCAAGCCAGGATCTTCACGTCTGCGCCTCCGCATCCAGCTCCATGGCAG
>NZ_JBFRFE010000031.1:0-14075 GCF_052114665.1 Stenotrophomonas sp. 2YAF22
ACCGTGTCGCGATCCTCGATGCCCGGAAAACGGGCCACAAGGTGCTTGCCGGTATCCCGGCCACGGGCGCCTTCAAGCGTCGATTCCTGCCCGTTGGGGCTGCGCAGGATCCACGGTTGGTAACGGAAAATAGCGGAACGCGGCTCGGTCCAGGACTCGAGCTTTATTTCGCCGCGCACACCAAAAGCGCCGACAACCCTGCCAAGCAGGATGCGGCGCTCGTTATCTTTCATCTGCGTTCAATCAGATGGGCCGCACCAGGGCGCGGCCCGTCAGGATCAGGCCGCAGCGGCCTGGGACTTGCTCGCTTCCTTGATCAGGTTGCGAACTTTCTCGGTCGGCTGGGCGCCGTTCTTGACCCAATGGTCAACGCGGGCCAGGTCCAGCTCGATACGCTTCTCGCCGCCCTGTGCAACCGGGTTGTAGAAGCCAACGCGCTCGATGTTGCGGCCGTCGCGGGCGCTGCGGACGTCGGTGACGATGATGTGGTAGAACGGACGCTTCTTGGCGCCGCCGCGGGTCAGTCGAATCTTGACCATGGTGGTTTTTTCCTATTGCCCAGTCGCCAGGATGGCGCGGTAAGCGGGCGATTATAGCGGCAGAGTTCGGCCGAGCCAACCCCGGGCGTCTACCCCGGGGTCAGATCCCTTTTACCGAGCAAAAGGGATCTGACCCGAACGGTTCCATTCAGGAAAGCGACTGCCAGGGCACTAGGGCCAACACCGCCCTGCCCTGTTCAGCCAGGGCCTGCGAACCCGGCAGCGCCTGACCATTGATGGCATCCAGCGCCCACAACCCGCTGGCGTTGCAGGCGAAAGCCGCCCGCATGCCGACCAGCTCATCCAGCCGCAACGGCCGGGTCTGCTGCGGCCCCACCCAGCCTGCCCGCAGAAGTGCCTCAGCGGTTCCCCGCAGCGCAGGCGCCTGCGGCCAGATCAGGTGTCCCCTGTCATGCACGGCCAGGTTCCAGGTCGTGCCCTCGCTGATCTGCCCATTGGCGGTCACGAACAGCGCATCGTCGAAACCCGCTGCCAACGCTGCACGGCGCTGGGCGAACAGGCCAAACGTACCGACATGCTTGATCTGCGGCAGCTCTCGCTGCCATGTCGCGCTGCGTACGCGTTTCGGCGCGGTCAGCGCGACCGGCGCGGAGACGGCAACCAGTACATCCACCGGCACGCTTGCCAGCGGCGCGCGGAAATCGAAACGGCGCGAGTACACGGTGACCCGCATCGATGCGTCGACCTGGCCGGCCTGTTGCAGCGCCTGCGTCATCCACGCCTGCACCTGCGCGATATCGAGCACGCTGCCGAACAGTTCCTGCGTTGCCTTGGCCAGCCGCTGCAGATGCAGATCAAGACCCTGCACCGCGTTGCCGCGCACCTGCAACGAGGTGAAGTGGCCGTAGTTGGTCAGCGCCGGCAGCAGGTCTTCGGCCCGCGCCGTTGCGCCGTTGCAGGTCACCGTCATCGCAGCAGCGCCTGCGCCTGTTCCCACATGCCACGCAGAACGTCAGCGGCCGGCGCTGCCGGTGCCATCCACGCCGACTGCCCGGCCCAGGCCTGCATCGCAGCAAGCCGGTTTTCCTGCGTGGCCTGCTTGCGCATCGGTCCAGTCAGGCCACGCTGCACCGGGTACGGGCGCGGCGCGGGTGCGCCCTCGGCAGCAGCTGCACGCACGTAGGCAGTGGCCAGGCCACGGCCCAGGCGACCACTGAAAGCGCGGGTCGGCCAGGTGTCTTCGGGTTCGTTGCGGGCCAACGCATCGGCCCATGCCGGCGCCACCGCTGCTTCGGGTGTGCGCAGGAAGGCCGTGCCGATCTGCACGGCGCTGGCCCCGAGCATCAAGGCAGCAGCAATGCCGCGACCATCGCCGATTCCGCCCGCAGCGATCACCGGAATACTCAGGTTGTCCGCCAGCCGTGGCAGCAGTGCGAACAGGCCGACCAGCTGCTGTTCTGCACGTATCGGATCGAAGGCGCCGCGATGGCCGCCGGCTTCGGCGCCCTGCGCGACCACCGCGTCAGCACCCGCGTCCTGCGCAGCGCGCGCTTCGGCCAGCGTCGTAGCGCAGGCGATCCAGGCGATGCCCGCATCCTTCAACTGCTGCACATGACGCGGCGACAGCACGCCCATGATGGTCGAGGCCACCGCCGGCCGTGCCGCCAGCAGCGCACTGAACTGCTCCTCGAAATCGGCAGGCGTGGCATCCGCTGCGCTGGCCGCAACCTCCGGCCCCCACTGGCCGAGAAACGCACGCGTGCTGGCCTCGGCGGCCACATCGCGCACCGGCGCGGGATCGGGCAACCACAGGTTCACCTGCGCCGGCCCGCTGGAAGCGGCCCGGAAGTCCTGCATCCAGCGACCGATATCAGCCGCCGGCGACAACACGGCCCCCATCGCGCCCATGCTGCCGGCGTTGGCCAGCGCGGCGGAAAGCGGAACCGGACAGGCACCGGCCATCGGTGCCAGCAGGATTGGCAGCTGCAATGAAAAACGCCGACAGAAATCGTCGGCGCGTTCGAGAATCGGCGAAAGGCTCACGCGACGCACCTGTGGGAGGAGTCGCTGCCAGCATACGCCAGACACTGTGGACGGGAGCGTCGCCTCGGGCGATCCGCTCCCGCCTGGCTCAGCGTGCAGACACCGCGTAGGTGCGGACCAGCTGGCTGTCCATTTCTTCGTTGAACTTGAACGTCACATAGCGCGCGTCATCAGCGGCAAACTCTTCCTCGGCGCTGGCGCGACCGATCTCGGTGCCCTCGGCATCCAGCGCACGCGCCACCAGCTTGCCCTTGAACGCCTTGTCGGCCACCACGTACACCGCCGCGTCCTTGGAGCCCATGCCACGGCTCTTGCCGAGGGTGACGGTGAGGCCCTGCGCGGCCAGGCCCGGATCGGCCTGCAGCGTCACGTTCATGCGCTTGTCCACGCCCTCGCCCAGCCCGGCGACGAAATCGGCAGCGGTACCACTGATGGCACTACCGGCCTTCTGCGACACGGAGGTGTCGTCCTTGCAGGCAACCAGGCCCAGGGCCAGCGCCATCACCACGATCGACTTGTTCATGCACATTCCTTTGATTGATTCCGCGGGTTGTTCAAGCGTTCGATACAGCGCGCGCTCAGCGGAACGGCATGCCACGGCCGCCCATGGCGCCCATCATGCCCTTCATGCTGCGCATCATGCCCTTCATGCCGCCACCGGCCATCTTGCTCATCATCTTTTCCATCTGCATGTACTGCTTCATGAGCTTGTTGACGTCGGCCGGGGTCACGCCCGAGCCCTTGGCGATGCGGGCGCGACGCGAGCCATTGAGCAGGTTCGGGTTGCGCCGTTCCTTCTTGGTCATCGAGCCGATGATGGCGATCATGCGCGGCACTTCCTTGCCCTGGCTGACCTGCTGCTTGAGGTGCTCGGGAATCTGGCCCAGGCCCGGCAGCTTGTCCATCAGGCCGCCGATGCCACCCATGTTCTGCATCTGCTCGAGCTGGTCGCGCATGTCGTTCAGATCGAACTTCTTGCCCTTGGCGACCTTTTCGGCCAGCTTCTGCGCCTTGTCCTTGTCGACCTGCTGCTCGACCTGCTCGACCAGCGACAGCACGTCGCCCATGTCGAGGATGCGGCTGGCGATACGGTCCGGGTGGAACACGTCCAGGCCTTCCGGCTTTTCGCTGACACCGACGAACTTGATCGGCTTGCCGGTGATGTAGCGCACGCTCAGCGCGGCGCCGCCACGGGCGTCACCGTCGGTCTTGGTCAGGACCACGCCGGTCAGCGGCAGCGCATCACCGAAGGCCTTGGCGGTATTGGCCGCATCCTGGCCGGTCATGGCATCGACCACGAACAGCGTTTCAGCCGGGTTGACCGCAGCGTGCAGGGCCTTGATCTCGGCCATCATCGCTTCGTCGATGGCCAGGCGGCCGGCGGTATCGACCAGCAGCACGTCGACGAACGACTTGCGCGCGTCATCGATGGCGGCGCGGACGATGGCCTCCGGCTTCTGCTCGGCGCTGGACGGGAAGAACAGCACGCCCACCTGGTCGGCCAGCGTCTTCAGCTGCTCGATCGCCGCCGGACGGTAGACGTCGGCCGAGACCACCATCACCTTCTTCTTGCGCTTTTCCTTCAGGTGCTTGGCCAGCTTGCCGACCGTGGTGGTCTTGCCGGCGCCCTGCAGGCCCGCCATCAGGATGATGGCCGGCGCGGGAACGTTGAGGTTCAGGTCGCTGGCTTCGGCGCCCATCACCGCGGTCAGCTCGTCGCGCACGACCTTGATCAGGGCCTGGCCCGGGGTCAGCGACTTCAGCACTTCCTGGCCGACCGCACGCACCTTGATGCGCTCGATCAGGGCCTGCACCACCGGCAGCGCGACGTCGGCTTCGAGCAGCGCGATGCGGACCTCGCGGGTCGCCTCGCGGATGTTCTCTTCGGTCAGGCGGCCACGGCCGCGCAGGCGCTCGATGGTGCCGGAAAGGCGCTGGGTCAGGGACTCGAACATGCGGCGCAACCTGTCTGAAAGCGGGGGACAATAAGGCCCACAGTATAACGGGTCCATCGCGCTCCCCGGACTGCGACGCCACGCCCGTCGCCAGCACCGCGGGGGTATGCGAAACTTCAACGATGACAATCGTTCTCATCGCCGTCCTGCTCTACCTGGCCGCCAGCGCCCTGCTGGTGCGTGCCCTTGGTCGCAACGACGGGGTGACCTCGCCCGCGTGGCTGTGGCCTGCGCTGCCGGCGATGCTGCTGCATGGCGGTTATCACGTGCTGGTGGCGATGCGCACGACCGGCGGCCCGGACATGCACTTTTTCGCCGCGCTGTCGCTGGTCGGCCTGGGAATGGCGTGGCTGACCTCGCTGGTGGGCGCGCGCGGGCGCATGTCCACCCTGGGCGTGGTGGTGTTCCCGCTGGCCGCGCTGCTGCTGGTGGTCTACCACGGCTACGGCCATGAACCGAGCAAGCTGCTGGGCTGGCGCCTGGCAAGCCACGCCTGGCTGGCACTGCTGGCCTACGCCACGCTGAGCATCGCCGCGCTGCTGGCGATCATGCTGTGGCTGCAGGAACGTGCGCTGCGGCGCCGTGAATTCCGTCCGTGGCTGCGTGCGCTGCCGCCGATGGCCGATCTGGAATCGCTGCTGTTCAGGGTGATCACCGTCGGCTTCGCCCTGCTGACCCTGACCCTGGTTACCGGCGTGCTGTTCGTCGACGACCTGCTGGCGCAGAAGCTGGTGCACAAGACGGTGCTGAGCGTGCTGTCGTGGATCGTGTTCGGCGTGCTGCTGATCGGCCGCCGCCGCTATGGCTGGCGCGGCACGAAGGCAGTGCATTGGACGCTGACGGCGATGCTGTTGCTGCTGCTCGCGTTCTTCGGCAGCCAGTTCGTGATCGAGCTGGTGTTCGGGCATTCGCGATAGAGGCGTGCCGACCAACGGTCGGCACCCACCCCAACATCACCTGGTAGTGCCGGCCGCCGGCCGGCAATCGGAGCACAGTAGATCCACGCCATGCGTGGATGCCCCAGCTCAAGGCAGCGGTTGGGCCAGGATCCTGCGCACCGAGCGACCACTGTTGGTGAGGATGTCATCGACCTGCCAGCAGCCCTCGCCCTTGCGCACCATCGGCACGCGGGTCACGTACGCCTTGCCCCAGACCGGATAACGCATTTCGACCTGGCCGGCCGTGGCTGAGGCCTGCTTCCAGTTGTAGCGCACCGGGCTGTCGATCTCCCCGTCCTGCGCATCCAGCCACGGATCGGAATCGATCGTGCAGATGCCCTCTTCGCGCACCTGGCAGGCACGCTCGCCGTGCAGCGCCTTGGCAAACGCCGCACTGACCAGTGCCTGCGGCGGCTCCAGCAGGTCGCCCTTGCCGGTGGTCGCTTCGAAGAAGGYCCGCGCCACGTCAGCCGGTTGCTGGCAGGCCGGCGCGGCCTGCACGGTGGGGGCCAGCAGCAGGCCGATGATCACCCACATCCCTGTCTTCCGCATGTTCCAATTCCCTGGTGGTAGTGCCGGCCGCTGGCCGGCAACGCGTGATTCCATGGGGTTGCCGGCCAGCGGCTGGCACCCCCGATATCGGCGGATTACAACCCGTACCGTTCGATCGCGTCCAGATGCGGCTGGCGGTCCTGGTCGCAGGCCTCGGCCAGGCGCAGCCAGCAGTGTGGATGTGCCCAATCCGCCGTGGCCTGCTGCAGGAAGCGGTGCAGCGCCAGCGGCGCATGGTCCTGCGGCTGCGCGACGGTGAACAACAGACCCGGCAGCGTGCCGTCTTCCGCGTCCGGATCGGTCACGGTGTAGTCCGCACGGCTGTGCGACCACACCTTCCAGCCCTGTGCCTCGGCTGCCTCCACGAAAGCGTTCCATGCCTCCTCGCCCGGGTGCGCGCCGTCGACCAGCCAGCTGCGCGCGAAACCACCCCGCTCCAGCACATGCACCTGCGCATAGGTCGGAATGAAGTGCTCGCGCTCCGCTTCGTCCTCTGGTGCGGGGTGTACCAGGCCGGCGTCGAACACCACCCAGTCCCCCACCTGCTGTGCGCGGTTGGCCGGTGCGTTCTCGACGATGCGCGCGGTCACCGGGCCGCTGCGGCGGGCGTAGTACTCCATCGGCTCGCCGCCCTCTTCGCTGCGGATGATCACCCAGCCCCATGGCTCTTCGACCACGCCCTGCTGGCTGGACAGTTCCATACCGATCGCTGCTGCCGAGCGGCGCACTGCGTCCCAGTCGCGCGCCGCACTGGCCGCACTCATGTGGTCCCAGTGTGCGCCGTTTGGCTCTTCCAGCAGTTCCACCAGCTGCGCGTAACAGGCCTGCGCCTCGCTGAAGCGGCCGGTCTCCATGTACATGCGGGCAAGCGTCCCGCGTGCGCCATTCGAGCCCGGCGACAACGCCAGCAACGCCTGCGCGGCCTGTTCCAGTGCCGGCCAGTCGGACGCGCGCCGTGCGCGCTGCACCTCGCACCAGTGCGCGAACACCGGCACGCTGTCGCGGTAGGTCGCGGCCAGCCTGCGCAGGCCATCATCATCGCCCTGCTCGGCCAGCCAACGCATCAGCGTGTAGGCCGCCGCGCCGTCTTCCTGTGCGTGGCCGCGCACGAAGTCCCACAGCAGTGCCTGCGCTTCGGTCTTCGCGCCACACGCATGCAGCGCCGAGGCGGCGACCTCGGCCAGCGCGCCGTCGTCCGGCCGCTCGGCGTGCGCCTGCAGCAGCCACTGCGCTTCGCGCTCGGGATCGCGCGACTGGTTCTGTTCGCCCTGCGCTTCCAGCCACGCCAGCAGCTCAGCGGCAGGCACCGGCAGCGGCGCCATCTGCGGCAGCGCTTCGATGCGTGCCGCCAGACCGGCCACCAGCGCGGCAGCGCCGCGGTCCTGACGCAGCTGCGCCAGATGGGTGCGGGCCAGACCCAGCTGGCGCTGCGCCACCCAGCGTGCACCGCGCTGCAGGGCCAGCTCCAGGCTCAACGCGGCGATCTCGATCACCAGGCGATGCGCGCCGACAGCGGCGAAGTGCTCGATGATCGTGTTGAAGCGCGTTCCCAGATCCCAAGTGTTGCGGGCGGCATCACGGCTGCACAGTGTCGAAGCCGTATTGGCCCACAACCGCCAGTGATTCGGCGTCAGCTCGCTCCAGGGCACCAGCTGCTGCAGCGCCTCTTCATCGCGCCCCAGCTGGGCCAGTGCCCAGGCCTTGGACAGCCGGCGCGGCACCGTGCAGTTGGCAGGCTCGTATTCGCCCGCAGCGGCCACTTCGGCTTCGCGCTTCTCGATCAGCGCCAGCGCTTCCTGCGCACGGCCGCTGGCCAGCAGGATCTTGATCTGCATTTCAGGGAAGCTGTCGAACACTTCCTTGCCGCGCGCCTGGATCGCCGCCGCCTGCACCTGCAGGTAATCCAGCGCATCCTGGCCGCGGCCGTCGTCCAGCAGCGCGTCGGCCTTCTCGCAGCTCAGGCACTGGAAGCAGGCCCAGCTCGGGTCGATGCGGCCCAGCGTCTCGTCGCAGACCTCGATGCGTTCGGGCACCCAGCCCGGACCATCGATGTTGCCGTAGCAGGCGGCGAGATCCTGGGTGACGCAGATCGACTGCGGGCAGTCCAGGGTATCGGCACGGTGTGCGCGCTCGAACAGCGCCACCGACTCGCCCAGCGCGCTTTCACCTTCCACGCGGTTGCCGACGCGGTTGCGCAGCGCCCAATGGCCGACATAGACGTCGACCCAGGGGTTGTCCAGCGCCTTGCCCAGCGCGCGCGCTTCGGGCAGCAGTGCATCGACGCGGTCGACCTGCAGTTCACTGACTTCATCGGCAAGGCGGGTCAGCAGGTGGGCGTTCTGCGCCTGGCCTGCCTGGCGCAGGTCTTCCTGCAGTTTTTCGACCCAGTTCCAGATATCCATGGGGGTAATGCTCCTGTCTAGCGAAGGCTGGATGAGAGGGGGTAGCGGTGCTCAGCGCAGCATCTGCTGCAGGGCACCGGCAATATCGGTAAATGCTCCATTGAGATCGGGGCCCGGCGTCGCCGCGCTCTGCTGCAGCGGCCGGCCCTGTGCGGACACGATGATCTTCAGCGAGCGCAGCAGGCGCGCGGCCGCTCCGGCCTGCGGGTGGCCCTCGCGCTGGGCCTGCAGCAACGCCTGCACCGCTGGATTGTCCAGGTTGAGGTACAGCCGCGACGGCGCACGCGCCTCGATGCGCGCGGTGAACTGGCGCGCCAGCCGCAGTGCCGCCATCGATACGCGCTTGTCGTTCTCGTCGTCTTCCAGGCGCTGCTTCAGTTCGGCCTCGCGGTCGGGCACCACCACCACCGGCAGCGCCTCGGGGCTGAACCGCGCGGGCAGCAGCTGTTCGCCATCGCCCAGGTGTTCGCGCAGCCAGGCCAGCTGCGCATCGTCAAGGCTGTCGTCGGTGCGGAACAGTGCGCGATTGCCCTGCTCGGTACCCAGTTCGACCAGGCGCAGGCCCTTGGCCTGGGCCCAGCGCCGCAGGAACGGCACCACCGCGTAGCGATGACCATGCGCGACCGGCACGCCCATCGCGCGGAACAGCATTTCCTCGAAGCCACCACCGTTGTCGAGGATCACATGCACTGCGCCGCGCGCCGGCAACGCGCTGGCCGGCAGGTCACCCTGCGAAGTCGGCACGCGCACGTGTTCCAGCAGCAGGTCGAACAGGCGCTCATCGCACAGCGCCGCGCCCAGCAGGGCTTCATTGTGGCGGCTGAGCACGCGGCGCCAGGCTTCGGGTTGCTGCCGGGCGACGTCGGCCAGGCCATCGATCAGCGCTTCCAGCAGGGCGTGCTGCACGTCGCGATAGTGGTCATCGCGCTGCAGGTCCTCGCGGCTGGCGGTCGGGGTCAGCTTCGACGATTCGATCACCCCGCCGATGAAACCGGCCCACGGCGGCAGCAGGTCGCGCGCATCGTCGTCCAGCAGCATGCCGCGCACGAACACCGACAGGTTGCGGTTGTCGCTGGTGCCGTAGGTGGCACCGTCCTGCACCCAGAGCATGCCGAGGGCGTCGCTGCTGCCATCGGACTGCAGCGGCATCGTCACGATGGGCTCGAAATCGTGTTCGAAACGGGCCGCGAACTGCTGCGCCTGGCGGCGTGCCTGCACCGGATGCAGGGCGACGTCACCCTGCCCGCGCCACGGCGGCGGTTCGGGATTGATCGCGGCGGTCGCCGCACCGATGAAGATCGGCTCGGACAGCAGCGCGCAGTAGCGGCCCAGCACCTCGTGCAGGCGCGCTTCGTTGGCCAGCGGCAGGAAGTCCGGATGCAGCTCCAGCTCGACCTCGGTGCCGATCGCGCGCGCCGGCACTTCGCTGACGGTGTACTGCTCGGCGTTGCTGGACACGTACAGGTGGCCCAGCTCTGGTGTCTGGTAGGAGGTGGTGCGCACGCTGACACGGCGCGCCAATACAAAGGCCGACAGGAAACCCAGGCCGAACATGCCGATCAGGCCTTCATCGTCCTCGCCGTCCTGGCGCAGGCCCCGGGTGTAACCGACACCGACCGTGGCCAGGTAATCGTGGATTTCCTGCCGGGTCAGGCCGGCACCGGTATCGGTGATGCGCAGCACGCCGGCGGCGACATCGACCTGCACGTCGATGCGCGACACACTCTGGATGCCGGGCTGCTCGATACGGCGACGGATGATCGAATCGTGCGCGTTCTGCACAAGCTCGCGCAGCGCCACCATCGGCGTGGAATACAGGTGCTTGCCCAGCACCGTCATCAGTCCATTGAGATCGACCCCGGCGCGGCGGATTTCGGCGGCGGGGGTGCTGAACATCGGGTCCTGCATGTAAACGATTACTCCTTGCCACGGAAAGGCGCCAGGGGGCGCCTTCGTCGAGCCGGGAAAACTAGCACAGGCTGGCTGACCGCTGCTGTGCCGTCGGCCGCATCTGCAGGTCCGAGCACGCACCCGACCCCGTCACGCCGCGTCGATGGCCTCGGACAGGCGTTCGACCGCGATCACTTCCATGCCCTTCACCGAGCCGCCCTTGGGGGCATTGGCCTTGGGCACGATGGCGCGCTTGAAACCGTGGGTCGCCGCCTCGCGCAGGCGATCCTCGCCGTTTGGCACCGGCCGGATCTCACCGGAAAGGCCGACTTCGCCGAACGCGATGGTCTTCTCGGCCAACGGACGGTCCTGCAGCGAGGACAGCACCGCCAGCAGCACCGGCAGGTCGGCGGCGGTCTCCTGCACGCGGATGCCGCCGACCACGTTGACGAACACGTCCTGGTCGCCGACCAGCACGCCGCCATGCCGATGCAGCACCGCCAGCAGCATGGCCAGGCGGTTCTGCTCCAGCCCCACCGCCACGCGGCGCGGATTGGACAGCGGCGAGGCGTCGACCAGCGCCTGCACTTCCACCAGCAGCGGCCGGGTGCCCTCGCGGGTAACCATCACGCAGCTGCCGGGCTGGTGCGTGCTGGCACCGGAAAGGAAGATCGCCGACG
The DNA here is from genome assembly GCF_052114665.1 of Stenotrophomonas sp. 2YAF22. NCBI lineage: Bacteria > Pseudomonadati > Pseudomonadota > Gammaproteobacteria > Lysobacterales > Lysobacteraceae > Stenotrophomonas > Stenotrophomonas sp. 2YAF22. The sequence goes on from NZ_JBFRFE010000031.1 coordinate 10,961, forward strand.
GATTGGAGACCTCCTTCAGGCCCTTGTCGCCCATCGCGAACACGCCCAGCTCGTTGACCGCACCAAAGCGGTTCTTGAACGCACGCAGCAGGCGGAAGCGGCTGCCACTCTCGCCTTCGAAATACAGCACGGCATCGACCATGTGCTCCAGCACGCGCGGGCCGGCGATGCCGCCTTCCTTGGTCACATGGCCGACCAGGAACACGGCGGTTCCGGTTTCCTTGGCGAAACGCACCAGCCGTGCGGCACTCTCGCGCACCTGGCTGACCGAACCGGGCGCGGCGGTCAGCGTCTCGGTCCAGAGCGTCTGTACCGAATCGGCCACGATCAGCCGCGGCCCACTCTTGGTGGCGTGCTGCAGGATGGATTCGACACCGGTCTCGGCCAGCGCGTTGACGCCCTCCAGCGGCAGCTCCAGCCGATGCGCGCGGCCGGCGACCTGGGCCAGTGACTCTTCACCGGTGACGTAGAGCACCGGCAGGACCGCGGCCATCTTCGCCACCGCCTGCAGCAGCAGGGTGGATTTGCCGATGCCCGGATCACCACCGACCAGCACCACCGCGCCCTCGACCAGGCCGCCGCCGAGCACGCGGTCGAATTCACCGATCCCGGTGCTGACGCGGTTGTGCTCGGTCTGCGCCACGTCCTTCAGTGCCGTGATCTTCGGCGGGTCGATCTTGCCCGCCCAGCCGGCACGGCGCGACGCGGGCGCCTTGGCCGCCGCAGCGCTCTCAAGGACGATTTCCGACAGCGAGTTCCAGGCATTGCACTCCGTGCACTGGCCTTGCCACTTGCTGTATTCGGCGCCGCATTCATTGCAGACATACGCGGTGCGGGCTTTGGCCATCGGAGATTTCCTGCAGGGGCAACGAGCGTGGCAGGATAGCCGAGCCGGGTCGCAGCTGCTGCGACCACTCAAGTCCCACCCGTCTGTGCCGATAGCGGTGGCGGGCGTGCGCCTTGCGGGCGCCCCTCCCTCCTCCTCTGGATTCAACATGACTGGTAGTTACAGTCAGAGCCTGGTCGCCATCTCGTTGCTGGTGGCCATGCTGGCATCGTATACCGCGCTGGATATGGCCGGCCGCCTGGCCACGGCCCAGGGCCGGGTCGCCCGCTGGTGGCTGGCCGGCGGTGCCGCCGCGATGGGCCTGGGCATCTGGTCGATGCACTTCATCGCGATGCTGGCCTTCAAACTGCCGGTTCCGGTCGGCTACGACCTGGCGATCACCCTGTATTCGCTGGCGGTGTCGATCGGCGCGTCGGCCTATGCGCTGTGGCTGGTGTCGCGCCCCAGCCTGCCGTTGCAGCGGCTGGCCGCAGGTGCGGTGCTGATGGGACTGGGTATCGCGGCCATGCACTACCTGGGCATGGCCGCCATGCGCATGCAGCCCGGTATCGATTACCACCCAGGCTGGTTTGCCGCGTCGATCGCRGTGGCYRTCGCTGCCGCCGGTGCAGCGCTGTGGATTGCCTTCCGGCTGCGCGTGGAACAACGCAACACGGTGCGCCTGCGGATGCTGGCGTCGCTGGTGATGGGCCTGGCCATCGTCGGCATGCACTACACCGGCATGGCTGCCGCGCGCTTCCCGGCAGGCAGCGTCTGCGGCGCCATCGGCAGCGGCGGCATCGATCCCCGCTGGCTGGCAGTGCTGGTGATCGTGACCACCCTGGCCACGCTCGGCATCGCCCTGGTGGCCTCGCTGTTCGACCGCCAGATGCGCGTGCGCACCGGCCTGCTGGCCGATTCCCTGGCGCACGCCAACGACAAGCTGATCCAGGCCGCACTGCACGATCCGCTGACCCAGCTGCCGAACCGCATGCTGCTGCAGGATCGCATCGAGCAGGCCATCGAGAAGGCGCAACGCCGCCAGCAGTCGGTGGCGGTGATGTTCTGCGACCTGGATGGCTTCAAGGCCGTCAACGATGCCTACGGCCACCAGTTGGGTGACCGCCTGCTGGTCGCGGTGGCCCAGCGCCTGGGCGCGCAGCTGCGCCCGCAGGACACCCTCGCCCGCCTCGGCGGCGACGAGTTCGTGATCGTGCTGGCCATCGATGCACCTGATGATGCGGCGGTGGTCGCCGAGCGGGTGATCGCCGCGGCCGGTGAACCGTTCGTGCTGGACGCGGCGGAGCTGCAGGTCACCGCCAGCCTGGGCATTGCCCTGTATCCGGACGATGCCAGCGACGAACGCGAGTTGATGGCACATGCCGATGCGGCGATGTACCACACCAAGGAAACCGGCCGGAACGGCTACACCTTCTTCATTCCCTCGATGCAGCTCAGTGCCAACCGTCAGCTGCGGCTGCTGCAGGACCTGCGCAAGGCGATCGCGCGCAACGAACTGCTGCTGCACTACCAGCCGAAATTCCCGGCGGCCGATGCACCGGCCACCGGCGCCGAGGCGCTGCTGCGCTGGCAGCACCCGGAACTGGGCCTACTGGCGCCGGACGTGTTCATTCCCATCGCCGAGCGCAGCGGCCTGATCCTGCCGATCGGCGACTGGGTGCTGGACCAGGCGTGCGCGCAGCTGCGCGCCTGGCATGACGGCGGACACAGCCATTGGACGATGGCGGTGAACCTGTCGCCGCTGCAGTTCGCCTCGCCGGCCCTGCTGGAGAGTGTGCGTTCGGTCCTGCAGCGTCACCGCATCGACCCGGCGCGGCTGACCCTGGAGATCACCGAAACCACGGCGATGAAGGATGTCGAGGCCAGCCTGGCGATCCTCAACGATCTGACCGCGATGGGCGTGCACATCGCCATCGATGATTTCGGTACCGGCTATTCCAGCCTGCTGTACCTCAAGCGCATGCCGGCCACCGAGCTGAAGATCGACCGGGCGTTCGTGCATGACCTTGAACGCAATGACGAAGATTCCGCCATCGTGTCCTCGATCATCGCGCTGGGCCGTACCCTGCAGCTGCAGGTGGTGGCCGAGGGCGTGGAGACCCAGGCCCAGCGCGATTACCTGAGCGAGCTGGGCTGCGACCAGCTGCAGGGTTACCACCTGGGGCGGCCGATGGAGGCCGAGGAGTTCCTGCGCAAGGTCGGTTGAACCGGTGTGCGGGGTCGGATCCGTCTGGTAGTGCCGGCCGCTGGCCGGCTTCCCGCAATTGC
>NZ_JBFRFE010000032.1:0-14019 GCF_052114665.1 Stenotrophomonas sp. 2YAF22
CCATTGACCACCCAGTACAGCACCAGGCCGGACGGCATGAAGGCCATCATGACGCCGAACACCAGCGGCATGAACTGCATCATCTTCTGCTGCATCGGGTCCATGCCCGGTGCTGGCGTCAGCTTCTGGGTGAACCACATCACCGCCACGTTGATCACCGGCAGGATGAAGTACGGGTCGCGGGCGGTCAGGTCCTGGATCCAGCCGAACCAGGGCGCCTGGCGCAGTTCGACCGATTCCACCAGCACCCAGTACAGGGCGAAGAAGATCGGCATCTGGATGAGGATCGGCAGGCAGCCGCCCATCGGATTGATCTTTTCCTTCTTGTACAGCTCCATCATCGCGGTCTGGAACTTCTGGCGGTCATCGCCATAGCGTTCCTTCAGCTGTGCGATGCGCGGCTGGAAGCGACGCATTTTGGCGCCACTCTTGTACTGCGTCGCCGACAGCGGGTACAGCACGATCTTCAGCAGCACCACCAGGCCGACGATGGCCCAGCCCCAGTTGCCCACCAGCTTGTGCACCTGGTTGAGCACCCAGAACAGGCCCTGGCCGATCACCGCCATCATCGAGAAGCGGCTGTAGTCGACCACACGGTCCAGACCCGGCACGTCTTCCTTGGCGATCAGGTTGACCAGCTTCGGGCCGACCCACAGGCGGGCCTCGGTGCTGGTGGACTGGCCCGGGGCCACGGTGAAGGCCGGGCCACGCGCTTCGATCAGGTCACGACCGGCCACCTGCGACAGCACGTAGTGTGCGGTCTGGTCCTTCTGCGGGATCCAGGCGGTGAAGAAGTGGTGCTGCAGCATCGCCAGCCAGCCGCCGGTGATGTTCTGGTTCAGCGCGCCATCGTCCAGATAATCCTTGAACGCACGACGCTGGTACTTCTTGTCGTTGTCGTACCAGGTGGCACCGTTGAAGCTGAACGAGTCCGGGTTGGTCATGCTCCGCGACAGGATCGTAGGGCTGCGGTCCAGGGTGCGGTAGACGTAGCCGTTCCACGGCGCGGCGCCGGCATTGCTGACTTCATCCTTGAAGCGGATCGCATACTCGTTGCGGCCCACGATCAGGGTGCGCTTGATGGTCACGCCGTTGTCGGCGGTCCATACGAACGGAACCTGCAGTTCGTTCTGGCCCTTGGCCAGCACGAAGTCGCGGGTGTCACCGACCAGCTTGAAACCGTCGGCACCCGGCACCGGGGTGTTCTTGTCTTCGCTGGCCCAACCGCTGATCGCGCTGTAGGGATGCGCGGGATCTTCGGTCAGCAGGCGCACCGGCGGGCTGCCTTCGTCCTTGCTCTGCGGGAACTGCAGCAGTTCGGCGTCGAGCACGCGGCCGCCATCGAGCTTCAGGCGCAGCACGTCGGTGGTGATGGTCACGGTCTGTGCGGACGGGGTGGCGCTGGCCTGGGCCTGTGCAGCGGCCTGACCCGGGGCACCGGGAACCTGCGCGCTGGGGATGCTGCCCGGGGACGCGCCGGGGACGCTCTGGGCGGCGGCCGGGGCCGAGCTGGTCGTCGGCGCCGGGGTCGGGGCGGACTTCTCACGGCTCCACTCCATCCACAACAGCACGGCCACCATCAGCCAGGCAAAGATCAGGAAAACACGGGTCTGGTTCATCAGCAGGCAGGCTCAGCGGGGCCGGGACGCGGTGCCGGCTCGGTGACGGAGGAAATGGCAATGCCATCAGGCGGCGGCATTGTGCCGTCCACGCCCGGCGCGGGCAATGCGCGCAGGCGCCGCAGCAGGCGCAGGAAGGCCTGGCGGATATCTTCGTTGCTGGCATGACGCGCAGCAGTACGAGCCACGACGACGAAGTCGCCTGGCTGTATGTCGGTTCGTGTCTGACGCAAGGCGTCGCGCAGGACGCGCTTGATCCGGTTACGCCCAACGGCGTGAGGATCGACCTTGCGGGAAACCGCCAGACCCAGCCTGGCCGGCCGGTCAGCCGGTAGCCAGTGCAGGGTCATCAGCGGATCGGACACACGGCGGGCGCCGTTGAAGACCGTTGAATATTCGGCACGCGTGCGAACCCGCGCAGAGCGAGGGAATCGCTTGCGCGGGTCTGCAGTATTCACTGTCGAATGGATTGCGTCTGCCGCTGGATGCGGCATGGCAATCAGGCGCTCAGGACTTTGCGGCCCTTGGCGCGGCGACGCGACAGGATCTTGCGGCCGTCAGCGGTCTTCATACGGGCACGGAAGCCGTGGTCGCGCTTACGCTTGAGGTTGCTGGGCTGGAAGGTGCGCTTGGTGGCCATGTGGGCCTCTCGTATGAATGGGACGGAAAGAACCGGAAATTTTAGAGAGGTGTCCCCCCTCCCGTCAACCCCTGTCTGCTACGCCAATTCACCGGGCTGTGCAATAGCTGTGGATCTTTTTGTGAATAAGTAGGGGACAAGCATTCCGAAGGCGGGCGCTCGGTGGTAGGCTGAGCCATCCATTTCCCCCCTTTCAGGCCTGTGTTTGGGCGCCTTTTCGCGCCTATGCATCGGCCACCGGACAATTATTGCTGATGGATGCCTGGTCACGTAGTCTCGAGCGACTCGAGGCGGAGTTCCCGCCCGAGGATGTTCACACCTGGTTGAAGCCGCTGCAGGCAGATCTGCGCGCTGACAGCCTGGTGCTGTATGCACCGAATGCCTTCATTGTCGATCAGGTGCGCGAACTGTACCTGCCGCGGATCCGCGAGCTGGTTACCCACTTTGCCGGTTTCGGCGACGTATTTCTTGAAATCGGCTCGCGTCCGCGGCCCGTGGACGCGCAGATCGCGCCGGTTTCCAGCCATTCGGCGCAGGCGCCAGTGCAGCCGCAGGTTCCCTTTGCCGGCAACCTGGACAACCACTACACCTTCGCCAACTTCGTGGAAGGCCGCAGCAACCAGCTGGGTCTGGCCGCAGCATTCCAGGCGGCGCAGAAGCCGGGCGACCGCGCGCACAATCCGCTGCTGCTGTACGGGGGCACCGGCCTGGGCAAGACCCACCTGATGTTCGCCGCAGGCAACGCGATGCGTCAGGCCAATCCGGCCGCCAAGGTGCTGTACCTGCGTTCGGAACAGTTCTTCAGCGCGATGATCCGGGCCTTGCAGGAAAAGACCATGGACCAGTTCAAGCGCCAGTTCCAGCAGGTCGACGCGCTGCTGATCGATGACATCCAGTTCTTCGCCGGCAAGGATCGCACCCAGGAAGAGTTTTTCCACACCTTCAACGCGCTGTTCGATGGCAAGCAGCAGATCATCCTGACCTGCGACCGCTATCCGCGCGAAGTCGAAGGCCTGGAAGCGCGCCTGAAGTCGCGGCTTGCCTGGGGCCTGTCGGTCGCCATCGAGCCGCCGGACTTCGAGACCCGCGCGGCGATCGTGCTGGCCAAGGCCCGCGAGCGTGGTGCCGAGATTCCCGATGACGTTGCGTTCCTGATTGCCAAGAAGATGCGCTCCAATGTGCGCGACCTCGAGGGTGCGCTGAATACCCTGACCGCCCGCGCCAATTTCACCGGCCGTGCGATCACCACCGAATTCGCCCAGGAAACCCTGCGCGACCTGCTGCGCGCCCAGCAGCAGGCGATCAGCATTCCCAACATCCAGAAAACCGTTGCCGATTACTACGGGCTGCAGATCAAGGATCTGCTGTCCAAGCGTCGGACCCGGTCGCTGGCCCGTCCGCGCCAGGTTGCCATGGCGCTGACCAAGGAACTGACCGAACACAGCCTGCCCGAAATCGGCGACGCCTTTGCCGGTCGCGATCACACCACGGTGCTGCATGCCTGCCGGCAGATCCGCACCCTGATGGAAGCCGACGGCAAGCTCCGCGAGGACTGGGACAAGCTGATCCGGAAGCTGAGCGAATGATGCACGTACGCCGATAAGGCGTCACCGCATAAAACGGTGCAGAATCCGGTAGTAAGCGCGGGACAGGGTGTGGATAAAAACGCCGTTGGATTTCCCGGAAGATTTATCCACAGCTTTCCCCACCCCTTGGGGGCTGGTAATGCAGAGGGTTTCGAAGCCTGAAACCCTTTTGTTTACAAAGACTTAGCTGTGTTTTCCAGCGATTCTGGCTCTACCAGCACCACCAAGCTTTTGATTTATTCCACATTTTTTTAAAGCATAGGGGCACGGAACCACATGCGTTTCACACTGCAGCGCGAAGCCTTTCTCAAGCCGTTGGCACAGGTCGTCAACGTGGTCGAACGCCGCCAGACCCTTCCGGTTCTGGCCAATTTCCTGGTGCAGGTGCAGAACGGCCAGCTGTCGCTGACCGGTACCGACCTGGAAGTGGAAATGGTGTCGCGGATCGCGGTTGAAGATGCCCAGGACGGCGAAACCACCATTCCCGCCCGCAAGCTGTTCGAGATCATCCGCGCCCTGCCTGATGGCAGCCGGATCACCGTCTCGCAGACCGGTGACAAGATCACCGTGCAGGCAGGACGCAGCCGCTTCACCCTGGCCACCCTGCCCTCCAACGACTTCCCGTCGGTGGACGAAGTGGAAGCCACCGAGCGTGTGGCGATCGGCGAAGCAACCCTGAAGGAGCTGATCGAGCGCACTGCGTTCGCGATGGCCCAGCAGGACGTGCGCTATTACCTCAACGGCCTGCTGTTCGACCTGCGCGGTGATGCGCTGCGCACCGTCGCCACTGACGGCCATCGCCTGGCCCTGTGCGAAACCGATCTGGCCAAGCCAAGCGGTTCCAAGCGCCAGATCATCGTGCCGCGCAAGGGCGTGACCGAACTGCAGCGCCTGCTGGAAAGCGGTGATCGCGAGATCGAATTGGAAGTCGGCCGCAGCCACGTTCGCGTGAAGCGCGACGATGTCACCTTCACGTCGAAGCTGATCGACGGTCGCTTCCCGGATTACGAGGCAGTGATTCCGATTGGTGCCGACCGCGAGGTGAAGGTTGATCGCGAAGCACTGCGTGCCTCGCTGCAGCGTGCTGCGATCCTCTCCAACGAGAAGTACCGCGGCATCCGCGTGGAAGTTTCGCCGGGCAACCTGAAGATCAGCGCGCACAACCCGGAGCAGGAAGAAGCCCAGGAAGAGATCGAAGCCGACACCACGGTCAGCGACCTGGCCATCGGCTTCAACGTGAACTACCTGCTGGATGCCCTCTCCGCCCTGCGCGACGAAGAAGTGATCATCCAGCTGCGCGACTCCAACTCCTCGGCGCTGGTGCGTGAATCGAGCAGCGAGAAGTCGCGTCATGTGGTGATGCCGTTGCGTCTCTGACAGCTTCGCCGTTCCACGTGGAACACATGGACGCCCGGGAGATCCGGGCGTCTTTTTTTTGTTCCACGTGGAGCATCGTTGCGAATGCCACCGCCGCCCTCGTGGCTCCTGCCGATGAGAGCATCCGCGTTGCCCTGATTGATTGTCGGCGCATGGAACCCATGGTCCGGCGAATCCAGTTGTGGAATCCACGTGCTGAGATGACGAGACACGTTGGATATGAGCACTCAGCGGAATCCGATGCAGCAGCTTCCGCCTGAGTGCTGACCTATCTGTCCACAGGCCTCATTCGTGGGAATTCGGAGCTTCCCTAGCTTCTAAATCTGGGTATAAATCAAAAGCTTGGTGGTGATGGTAGGGCCAGATTTTATGTAAAAGTAGGCTATGTTGATGATTTGGAAGGGTTTTATAGGGCTGAAACCCCCTGTATATAGGCCATCAAGCCTGGGTGGGAACCTGTGGATAGTTTTGCAGCCAAGGGAAAGTGCCTTTTTTATCCACAGTTCGCCCACACCTTGTGTATAAGTCATACAGGCCCGCTGTGGATGGCGTGGAACTGCCGCGTTGAATTTCTTGAAATCTGTGGAACCTGGCAGGGGCGTTGATCGCAGATTTCAAGGAATTTGAGCAGCACTGGCTGCGACCTCGGTGCGAAGTCAGGCCGTGAGCCGGAGCCACGGTCTTCGGAATGGTGAAATCTGGACGCCTCGAGCCTTGGCTTCCTGCTGGATTTGAACGATCTCGGCCACTGTCTCCGGTAGCCTCCACACCGGCAGGCCCCCGCCACGTGGAACCGTGTTCTCCAAGGCTGCAACCAGCCGCTGATGTCGGTCCACATCCATCCACGATGGCTGGCTTGACCAATGCAGTAAGCTGGGTGATTCCCCGCCCCTCTACCGCCATGTGCGGATGGTCTGTCGCATCCCATGCAGATTCGTCGTCTTGCCCTCCACCAGTTGCGTCGTTTCGATGCGGTGGAGCTGTCGCCCCAGCCAGGGGTGAATCTGCTGACCGGTGACAACGGCGCTGGCAAGACCAGCGTCCTTGAAGCGTTGCATCTGATGGCCTATGGGCGGAGTTTCCGCGGGCGGGTACGCGATGGCCTGGTGCGTCAGGGTCACGAAGCCCTGGAAGTCTTCGTGGAATGGGACGAGCAACGCGGTGATCTGCCCGCGCAGAGGCGAAAAGCAGGGTTGCGGCATAGTGGGCAGGAGTGGAAGGGGCGGCTGGATGGCGAAGACGTCGCCCAACTCGGAAACCTGTGTGCCGCCCTGGCGGTGGTGACCTTCGAACCGGGCAGTCACGCCCTGGTGAGTGGTGGTGGCGAACCGCGTCGGCGCTTTCTGGATTGGGGCCTGTTCCACGTGGAACCAGACTTTCTCTCCTTGTGGAGACGCTATTCGCGGGCGTTGAAGCAGCGCAATGCCCTGCTCAAGCAGGGCGGGCCGTCGCGGATGCTCGATACTTGGGATCACGAGCTGGCCGAGGCGGGAGAACCGCTGACCAGTCGTCGGCAGCACTACCTGGAGCGGCTGCAGTCCCGAACGATCGCATTGGCCGAGGCATTGGCTCCGCAACTCGGAATCGTCGGCCTGAATCTGAGCCCCGGCTGGCGCCGACACGAGGTTCCGCTGGCAGATGCGCTTCTGCTGGCGCGCGATCGCGACCGTCAGGCGGGTTACACATCGCTTGGCCCGCACCGGGCGGACTGGAGCGTCGCGTTCCAGAGCATCCCAGGGCGCGATGCGCTGTCACGCGGCCAGGCCAAGCTCACCGCCCTCGCCTGTCTGCTGGCGCAGGCGGAGGATTACGCCGAGCAGCGTGGCGAGTGGCCCGTCATCGCGCTCGACGATCTGGCCTCGGAGCTGGATCGCACCCACCAGGCCCGGGTATTGCACCGCCTGTTGGCAGCGCCGGCGCAGATATTCATCACCGCAACAGAAACGCCCGCAGCACTGGAGACTCTGAGCAACATCACCCGGTTCCACGTGGAACATGCACAGATTGTGGCTGTGCCATAGTGGGCACGGCAAGGCCGCTCAGCCCCGGCTGGTATAATTCAGGCTGCTATCCCTTCATTCTCGGCACATCGCTAAAAGCGGTGTCCGACCTGCGGAGCCTACGGCAAGCGCAATGACCGACGAACAGAACACCCCGGCAAACAACGGCAACTACGACGCCAACAGCATTACGGCCCTGGAAGGCCTGGAGGCTGTCCGCAAGCGCCCAGGCATGTACATCGGCGACGTCCATGACGGCACCGGCCTGCATCACATGGTGTTCGAGGTCGTCGACAACTCGATCGACGAAGCCCTCGCCGGCCATGCTGACCACGTGTCGGTGACGATCCATGCCGACGGCTCGGTTGGAGTGTCCGACAACGGTCGCGGCATCCCGACGGGCAAGCACGAGCAGATGAGCAAGAAGCTCGACCGCGACGTGTCTGCTGCCGAAGTCGTGATGACGGTCCTGCACGCAGGCGGCAAGTTCGACGACAACAGCTACAAGGTTTCCGGCGGCCTGCACGGCGTGGGTGTCAGCGTGGTCAACGCGCTGTCGCAGAAGCTGGTCCTGGATATCTACCAGGGCGGTTTCCACTACCAACAGGAATACGCAGACGGCGCAGCGCTGCACCCGCTCAAGCAGGTCGGCCCCAGCACCAAGCGCGGTACCACCCTGCGCTTCTGGCCGTCGGTAAAGGCTTTCCACGACAACGTGGAATTCCACTACGACATCCTGGCCCGTCGCCTGCGCGAATTGTCCTTCCTCAATTCCGGCGTCAAGATCGTGCTGGTGGACGAGCGTGGTGATGGGCGCCGCGACGACTTCCATTACGAGGGCGGCATCCGCAGCTTCGTGGAGCATCTGGCGCAGTTGAAGACGCCGTTGCATCCGAACGTGATCTCGGTAAGCGGCGAATCCAACGGCATCACCGTGGAAGTGGCGTTGCAGTGGACCGACTCCTACCAGGAGACGATGTACTGCTTCACCAACAACATTCCGCAGAAGGACGGCGGTACCCACCTGGCCGGCTTCCGTGGCGCGTTGACCCGCGTGCTCAACAATTACATCGAGCAGAACGGTATCGCCAAGCAGGCCAAGATCAACCTGACCGGCGATGACATGCGCGAAGGCATGATCGCGGTGCTGTCGGTCAAGGTGCCGGACCCGAGCTTCTCCAGCCAGACCAAGGAAAAGCTGGTCAGCTCGGATGTGCGCCCGGCCGTGGAAAGCGCATTCGGCCAGCGCCTGGAAGAGTTCCTGCAGGAAAACCCGAACGAAGCCAAGGCCATCGCCGGCAAGATCGTCGACGCTGCCCGTGCCCGCGAAGCCGCGCGCAAGGCGCGTGACCTGACCCGCCGCAAGGGTGCGCTGGATATCGCCGGCCTGCCGGGCAAGCTGGCCGACTGCCAGGAAAAGGATCCGGCGCTGTCCGAACTGTTCATCGTCGAGGGTGACTCGGCAGGTGGTTCGGCCAAGCAGGGTCGTAACCGCAAGAACCAGGCGGTGCTGCCGCTGCGCGGCAAGATCCTCAACGTGGAACGTGCACGCTTCGACCGCATGCTGGCGTCCGACCAGGTGGGTACGCTGATCACCGCGCTGGGCACCGGCATCGGTCGCGACGAGTACAACCCGGACAAGCTGCGYTACCACAAGATCATCATCATGACCGACGCCGACGTCGACGGCGCGCACATCCGCACCCTGCTGCTGACGTTCTTCTACCGTCAGATGCCGGAGCTGATCGAGCGTGGTTATGTCTATATCGGCCTGCCGCCGTTGTACAAGATCAAGCAGGGCAAGCAGGAGCTGTACCTGAAGGACGATCCGGCGCTGGACAGCTATCTGGCCAGCAGCGCAGTGGAGAACGCGGGGCTGGTGCCGGCCAGCGGCGAGCCGCCGATCGATGGCGTGGCGCTGGAAAAGCTGCTGCTTGCCTACGCTGCCGCGCAGGACACGATCAACCGCAATACCCATCGTTACGACCGCAACCTGCTCGAAGCGCTGGTCGACTTCATGCCGTTGGAGCTGGAAAACCTGCGCAACGCAGGTCCCGGCGAAGGCCTGGACGCGCTGGCCAAGCACCTCAACCAGGGCAACCTCGGCAGCGCCCGTTTCACCCTGGAACTGCAGGAACCCAACGAGCAGCGTCCCGCTGCGGTGCTGGTCACGCGCAGCCACATGGGCGAACAGCACATCCAGGTGCTGCCGCTGTCCGCGCTGGAAAGCGGCGAGCTGCGTGGCATCCACCAGGCAGCGCAGCTGCTGCACGGTCTGGTCCGCGAAGGCGCGGTCATCACCCGTGGCGCCAAGTCGATCGAGATCGAGTCGTTCGCGCAGGCCCGCAACTGGCTGCTGGACGAAGCCAAGCGCGGCCGTCAGATCCAGCGATTCAAGGGTCTGGGCGAAATGAATCCGGAACAGCTGTGGGACACCACCGTCAATCCCGATACCCGTCGCCTGCTGCAGGTGCGTATCGAAGATKCGGTGGCCGCTGACCAGATCTTCAGCACCCTGATGGGTGATGTGGTCGAACCGCGCCGCGACTTCATCGAAGACAACGCGCTGAAGGTCGCCAACCTGGATATCTGACACAATCGGATGGTGGCCGGCGCGCGGGGAGGCGCGYCGGCTTTTGTCCCTTGATCGCAGGTAATCGATGTCCGCTTCCGCCCCGGTTTCCGCTCCGCCGCCGGTTCCACCGGCTACTGTCACGCCCCGCGCCTCCTCGCCGCTGGCGGGCTTCTTCATCGATCTGGGAATCGCTGCCGTCACCCTGTTCGGGCTGAGCCTGGTGGGCGGGCTGATCTGGGGACTCTATCGCGGCATCGTTGTGGGATACGCCAGCGCCAAATCCGGCGGTGGCACGCCTGACCCGGCAGCGGTCACCCAGCAGCTCGGCCAGCCCGGTGCTCTTGGGCAGATCCTGATGGCACTGGTCGCTACCGGCGGCGCAGCACTGCTGGTGTATTTCTGGCGCCGACCGGCCAACGCTGCCGAACGCCAGCGTTCACGGGACGCACTCCGTCGCCCCTCCACCTGGGGTTGGACCCTGCTGGTGGCCAGCGCGATCGTGATCGGCAGTAACGGTATCGCCTTCGTGGCCAAGCAGATGGGCATCGAGCCGGTGCCGACGAATCTCGAACTGATGCAGAACGCGGTTGCCCGTTTTCCGCTGTTCCTGACGTTGTTCGCCGTGGTACTGGCACCTGCCTACGAGGAACTGCTGTTCCGCCGGGTGCTGTTCGGGCGCCTGTGGCAGGCCGGACGGCCGTGGCTGGGGATGATCCTGAGCAGCCTGGCGTTCGCGCTCATCCATGAAATTCCCGGTACCAGCGCCAATGGCCCGGCCGAGATCGCCCAGCTATGGCTGGTCTATGGCGGCATGGGCGCCGCGTTCTGCTGGCTGTACCGCCGCACCGGCACCTTGTGGGCGGCGATCGCCGCACATGCACTGAACAATGCCGTGGCGCTTGCGGCCCTGGTGTTTTTCGGGGCAACGTAAGGCGCTGTCCGCTTGACGAAAGATTAAGCAGACCCGTTACACACTGGGCTTCTGAACACGGGGGTGGGTCCATGAAACAACTGCTGCTGGCCATCGTCATCACCACTCTGGTCAGCGCCTGCGCGACCACCACTTCACCCACTGGCCGTCGGCAGATGGTGGGCGGTGTGTCGCAGGCGCAGCTGGACCAGCTGGGTGCGCAGGCGTTCGCCGAAACCAAACAGAAAGAGAAGATCAGCAGCGATGGCCGCCAGAACGGCTACGTGCAATGCGTGGTCAACGCGCTCGTTGCACAGCTGCCGCCTCAGTACCGTGGCGTACGGTGGGAAACGGCGGTGTTCGTCGACAAGGAACCCAATGCCTTCGCCCTGCCCGGCGGCAAGGTCGGGGTCAACACCGGCATCTTCAGCGTTGCCAAGAACCAGGATCAGCTGGCAGCGGTGATCGGCCATGAAATCGGCCACGTGATCGCCCGCCACCACGAAGAACGCATCACCCGACAGATGGGCGCGCAGACTGGATTGGCGGTGCTGGGCGCGCTGGCCGGCGCCTATGGCGGCGAAGGTGCAGCCAGTACGGTCAACCAGCTGGGCGGGATGGGGGCGCAGACCGCGTTCCTGTTGCCCGGCTCACGCACCCAGGAGAGCGAGGCTGACGTGATCGGTCAGCGGTTGATGGCCGAGGCCGGATTCAACCCCGCCCAGGCCGTCGATCTGTGGCAGAACATGATGGCCGCCAGCGGCGGTCGCAGCCCGCAATGGTTGTCGACCCATCCCGATCCAGCCAATCGGATCAGGGAGTTGCAGCGTGATGTGCCGGCGCTCGGCCCCGTCTACCAGCAGGCGCAGGCGGCCGGACGCCGGCCAAAGTGTGGCTGAGTGCGCAGATTCATGCTGTATTGCAGCACATAAAACGATTTCTCACGCCATCTGTTTCTGATACGTTTGGCGGCTCAGATTTTTCTGACAGTCCGACTTTGCCGCTACCGGCGGTTCGATCGAGGTGAACGATGATTTTCCGTAACCACAAAGCTGTGCTTTCCGTCCTCATCGCCACTGCCCTGACCGGCGCCGTGGTCACCGACGCGTTCGCGCAGTCCTCGCGTTCGTCCGAGCGTGGCAACCGTGGCGGCAAGCAGGCCAAGGCCGAAGTGCTGTTCCCGAACGCGACCCGCCAGGAACCGGCAGCGAAGTCGTCGGCCAAGCTGGGCAGCAAGCTGCAGAAGATGATTGACAGCTACAACAAGGAAAAGTTCCCGGAGACCCGCACGCTGGCCGACGAGATCCTGGCCACCGACGGCGCCAACGAGTACGACAAGTCGCTGGCCGCGCAGCTCGCCTCCCAGGCCGCCTACCAGACCGACGACACCGCAGCCGCCATCGCGTACCTGAAGCAGGTGCTGCAGTTCAACGGCCTGGACAACAACGGCCACTTCCAGTCGATGCTGATGCTGGGCCAGCTGCAGATCCAGGAAGACAAGACCGCTGAAGGCCTGGCGACCCTGGACAAGTACTTCGCCGAGAGCAAGTCGACCAAGCCGGAAGAGCTGATCATCAAGGGCCAGGCGCTGTACCAGCTGGAGCGCTACCAGGAAGCGATCCCGGTGCTGAAGCAGGCCATTGCCGGCGCTGCCGAGCCGAAGGACAACTGGAACCAGCTGCTGATGGCCGCACTGTCCGAAGCCGGCCAGACCGGTGAGGCCGTGCAGGCCGCCGAGGCGCTGGCGGCCAAGAACCCGAACGACAAGAAAGCGCAGCTGAACCTGGCCAACATGTACATGCAGGCCGATCAGATGCCGAAGGCCGCCGCGGTGATGGACAAGCTGCGCAGCAGCGGCCAGCTCACCGAAGAGCGCGAGTACAAGCAGCTGTACTCGATCTATGCCAACACCGAGAACAAGGAAAAGGACGTCATCGCGGTCATCAACGAGGGGTTGCAGAAGGGCATCCTGAAGCCGGATTACCAGGTCTACCTGGCACTGGCCCAGTCCTACTACTACTCCGACCAGGTGCCGCAGGCGATCGATGCGTGGCAGAAGGCCGCCCCGCTCTCCAAGGACGGTGAGACCTACCTGAATCTGGCACGCGTTTTGCACAGTGAAGGTCGTGTCCCGGAGGCCAAGCAGGCCGCCCAGCAGGCGCTGGCGAAGGGCGTGAAGAACCAGGCGGATGCCAAGAAAATCATCAACCTGAAGTAAGTAGGAATAACGCCTGAACGCCTGCCCAGTTGATGCGCAAGCGCTCAGGATTGGTATAAGCTTGGAGGTTCCTGCGGTGTCATGCACCGCTGATCAGGGATCCCGCCCCCGGGATTCCGGCCCCACTATTGAGCTCTTGGCGCATGACGGAACAACTAGTCGTTCACCGGTACGAACAACCCGATGACAAGGGGCTGAGCTGGCCTCGCATCGTCGGTATCGCGTTTGTAATCGCCCTGCATCTGGCCGCCTTCATGATGCTCCTGATTCCTGCCGTGGCTCCCAAGGCCGTGGCGGAGAAGGAGCGCAACGTCATGGTGACCATCGTCGACGCACCGCCGCCGCCGCCACCGCCGCCGCCGCCGCCGCCGCCGCAGGACACCCCGCCGCCGCCGGTGAAGAATCTGTCGCCGCCGAAGCCGTCGCCCGTCCCGCCGCCGCCGCAGGCGCCGGTCGTCGACGTGCCGGAACCGCGCCCGAACGATATCGTCACCCCGCCGTCGCCGCCGTCGCCGCCGGCACCGCCGACCTCGATCGAGGCCAGCGTGGACATCTCGTCGAAGGCCATGAATCCGCCGCGCTATCCGCCGGCCGCCTTCCGCGCTGGTATCCAGGGCGAAGTGATCCTGATCATTGATGTCGATGCAAGCGGCAACGTCACCAATGTCACGGTGGAAAAGTCCAGCCGTAACCGCGATCTGGACCGTGCTGCGATGGAAGCTGCCCGCAAGTGGCGTTTCAACGCCGCCGAAGCTGGCGGTAAGAAGGCTGCTGGCCGCGTCCGCGTCCCGGTCAACTTTGCGCTGAACTGATGCGCCCGGGTGGCCGCCTGGCCACCCTCGCCTCCAGTTCGATTGTTTAGCTTAGCTACACCCTTTATCACCACACACAACAAAGGTAAGCGTCATGCTGCAGGAAATTTTCATCGCCGCTGCTGCCGGGGGCAATCCGTCCAACGCCCTGTCGCAGATGGGCTTCGAGCATCTGATCCACGAAATGACCACCAAGCCGGGTGATTTCGCGGTTTCCTGGGTCGTGCTGCTGACCCTGGTCGTCATGTCCGCCATGTCCTGGTACTGGACCGTCATCAACAT
>NZ_JBFRFE010000033.1:0-13965 GCF_052114665.1 Stenotrophomonas sp. 2YAF22
GTGATGCTGACGCTGGGTTATGAAGTGTCCGGTTCGGACAACGCCGACAACGCTGCCACCCGTCGCCTGGCCGGCCTGGGCGCGCGCATCATGCGCGGCCATTCCGCTGCCAACGTGCTGGGCACCGATTGCGTGGTGGTCTCCAGCGCGATCCGCGAAGACAACCCGGAGCTGATGGAAGCGCGCAGCCAGCGCATTCCGATCATGCCGCGCGCGGCGATGCTGGCCGAACTGATGCGCTTCCGCCGCGGCATCGCCGTGGCCGGTACCCATGGCAAGACCACCACCACCAGCCTGACCGCTGCGGTGCTGAGCGAGGGTGGGCTGGACCCGACCTTCGTGATCGGTGGCCAGCTGCTGGCGGCGGGTGCCAACGCCAAGCTCGGCGGTGGCCAGTGGCTGGTGGCCGAGGCCGACGAAAGCGACGGCAGCTTCCTGCGCCTGAATCCGTTGATGTCGATCATCACCAACATCGATTCCGATCATCTGGAGAACTACGGCAACGACTTCGCCCGCGTGCAGGCGGCGTTCGCCGAGTTCCTGCAGCGCCTGCCGTTCTACGGCCTTGCGGTGCTGTGCATCGACGACCCGGAAGTGGCCGCACTGGCCGCCAAGACCCCGCGCCACGTGATGAGCTACGGCATGAGCCCGCAGGCCGACGTGCGCGCCGAGAACGTGGTGCAGGAAGGTTCGCGCATGCGCTTCACCCTGCGCCTGCCGCAGGGCACCAGCCAGGAAGTGGTGCTGGCGCTGCCGGGCAAGCACAACGTGCTCAATGCGCTGGCCGCTGCGGCGGTGGGTTGGCAGCTGGGGGTGTCTCCGGACACGATCGCGCGTGCGCTGGCCAGCTTTGCTGGCGTCGGTCGCCGCTTCAACGATCTGGGCGAAGTGACCACCGCCACTGGTGCAAAGGTCCGCATCATCGACGACTACGGTCACCATCCGAGCGAGCTGGAAGCCGTGTTCGCCGCTGCACGCGGCGGCTGGGCCGACAAGCGCCTGGTGGTGGCCTTCCAGCCGCACCGCTACAGCCGTACCCGCGATCAGTTCGACAAGTTCGCAGCGGYGCTGTCGAGCGTCGATGCGCTGGTGCTGAGCGAGGTCTATCCGGCCGGTGAAGAGCCGATCGCCGGTGCCGATTCGCATGCGCTGGCCCGCGCCATCCGTGCGCGTGGCCGCAGTGAGCCGGTGGTGGTCGGCAAGGCGTCCGAACTCGCCACCGTGCTGCCGGACGTGCTGCAGGACGGTGATCTGCTGCTGATGATGGGGGCCGGCGACATCGGCGCCGTTGCCAGCCACATTGCAGTGGAAGGCTTCAAGGCGGAGGGCGAGGCGTGAGCACGCTGACCTTCCCGCCGCTGCGCAGCACCGATCCGGCCGTGTTCGGCCGCGTCGCCGTGCTGCTCGGTGGCAGCTCCAGCGAACGCGAAGTGTCGCTGGATTCGGGCCGCAACGTACTCGAAGCGCTGCAGTCGCGCGGCGTCGACGCCGTCGCCATCGATGGCATTCCGGCGCTGGCCAAGGCGCTGGCGGCCGGCGGCATCGATCGCGTGTTCAACATCCTGCACGGCCACAATGGTGGTGGTGAGGACGGCATCGTGCAGGGCCTGATGGAGGCCTTCGGCGTGCCGTACACCGGCTCCAACGTACTGGGCTCGGCGTTGAGCATGGACAAGATCCGCACCAAGCAGGTGTGGCTGTCACTGGGCCTGCCGACCCCGCAGTACCGCGAAGTACACGGAGGTACGAGTGCCGCGGGAGGCAGGATGCCGGGAGCGGCCGAAAAGAATGTCCACACGCTGGCGGCCGAGCTCGGCCTGCCGGTGGTGGTCAAGCCGGCCAACGAAGGTTCCAGCGTGGGCATCAGCCGGGTCACCGACGACGCCGGCCTGGACGAAGCCGTGGCCCTGGCCGCGCGTTACGAYGGCCAGCTGCTGATGGAACAGATGGTGGTCGGTGACGAACTGACCGTCGCCATCCTGGGCGATGTCGCGCTGCCGTCGATCCGCATCGTGCCCAAGGGCCAGTGGTATGACTACAACGCCAAGTACATCGCCGAAGACACCCAGTACCTGTGCCCGGGCCTGGACGGTGATGACGAAGACGAGATCCGCCGCATCGCGCTGGCTGCCTTCCGCGCGGCCGGTTGCCGTGGCTGGGGTCGCGTCGACGTGATGCGTGACCGCGTCAGCGGCCGCTTCTTCCTGCTGGAAGTGAACACCGCGCCGGGCATGACCAGCCATTCGCTGGTGCCCAAGGCGGCCGGGCAGGCCGGCATCAGCTTCGAGGAGCTGGTGTGGCGCGTGCTGGAACAGACCCTGGAGGCATCGCACGCATGAACGCGGTGCTGCGTATCTTTGTCTGGCTGTTGGCACTGTCGGTGGTTGCACTGCCGGTGGTGGCCGTGGTCAATGGCTGGGTCGGCGCCGAGCGCTGGCCGCTGGCGAAGCTGCGCGTGCACGGTGAGTTCAAGCGGGTGCCGCCGGAGCAGTTGCAGCAGGTGCTGCTGCCGTATGCACATGCCGGTTTCTTCGCGGTGAAGCTGCAGGACGCGCAGGACGCACTGGAAAAGCTGCCGTGGGTGGAAAGCGCGCAGGTGCGCAAGCAGTGGCCGGACGTGCTGGAAGTGACGCTGGTCGAGCACAAGCCGTTCGCGCGCTGGGGCGAAGATCGCCTGCTGTCCGAGCAGGGCAAGCTGTTCCCCACGCCGAAGAAGCTGGCCGACCTGCAGCTGCCCGAGCTGGATGGCCCGGATAGCCAGACCGAAGAAGTGGTCAAGCTCTACAACGATTCGCGCGCGCTGTTCGCGCCGGCTGGCGTCGACGTACGCCGGCTGACCATGGACGCCCGCGGCAGCTGGTCGCTGTTGCTGAGCAACGGCACTGAAGTGGTGGTCGGCCGCGACGACGCGCGTTCGCGCCTGCAGCGCTTCGTGCGCGTGCTGCCGCAGCTGGCCAACCAGGCTGCGCCGATCGAGCGCGCCGACCTCCGATATACCAATGGTTTCACGCTGAGCTGGGGCACTCCGGCCGCCCCGGCCAATGCACCGGGCACCCCGGCAAGAAGGACGCAGGAAAGAACATGAATCGCAAGGGTGACAAATCGCTGATCGTCGGCCTGGATATCGGCACCTCCAAGGTGGTGGCGCTGGTGGGCGAGTATTCGCCGGGCAACCCGATCGAAGTGATCGGCATCGGCTCGCACGAGTCGCGCGGCCTCAAGCGCGGCGTGGTGGTGGATATCGAATCGACCGTGCAATCGATCCAGCGCGCGGTCGAAGAAGCCGAGCTGATGGCCGGCTGCGAGATCCGCTCGGTGTATGCCTCCATCTCCGGCAACCACGTGCAGTGCAAGAACTCGCCCGGCATCGTGCCGATCCGCGACGGCGAAGTGACCTGGGGCGACCTGGATCGCGTGCTCGATGCGGCCAAGGCGGTGGCGATTCCGGCCGACCAGAAGATCCTGCATGCGATCCCGCGCGAGTACGTGCTGGACGACTCGCAGGAAGGTATCCGCAATCCCGTCGGCATGACCGGCGTGCGCCTGGAGGTGCATGCGCACCTGGTGGTGTGCGCGCAGTCGGCCGCCGCCAACATCAGCAAGTGCGTGCAGCGCTGCGGCCTGCAGGTGGACGACCTGGTGCTGTCCTCGCTGGCTTCCAGCGTGGCGGTGCTGACCGCCGACGAGCGCGAGCTGGGCGTGGTGCTGGTCGACATGGGCGCCGGCACCACCGACATCGCGGTGTTCGTGCAGGGTGCGATCTGCCACACCGCCTCGCTGCCGATCGCCGGCGACCACGTGACCAACGACATCGCGCACATGCTGCGCACGCCGACCCCGGAAGCGGAGCAGATCAAGGTGCGCTACGCGTGTGCCCTGGCCCAGCTGGCCACCGCCGAGGAGAGCATCCAGGTGCCGTCGGTCGGTGATCGTCCGCCGCGCCGCATGCCGCGCCACGCGCTGGCGCAGGCAGTGCAGGGCCGCTACGAAGAGATCTTCGAAATGGTGCAGGCCGAACTGCGCCGCTCCGGCTTCGAGGAACTGGTGCGCGCCGGCATGGTGCTGACCGGTGGTGCCTCGAAGATGGAAGGCGTGGTCGAACTGGCCGAGGAAATGCTGCAGATGCCGGTACGCGTGGGCATCCCGCAGCACGTCACCGGGCTGGGCGAAGTGGTGGGCAACCCGGTGCATGCCACCGGCGTGGGCCTGCTGCTGATGGGCAGCCAGATCGAACATCCGCGCCGGCCGTCTCTGCCGACTGGCCGCGCCGGAAGCATGTTCAAGAAGTTGAAGACCTGGTTCCGCGGCGAATTCTGACGCGGAACCTGCACTACCCGGGCTCGCCCGGCAGCAACACCGGCAACACGACGCAACACCGGCAACACATAACCCACACAGCCGCAACGACGGCATGCAGCACGAAGGCAGGACGCCCGAACGCCCATGCAATCGAAAGCGGATACAACGAGGACACGGACATGGCGCATTTTGAACTGATCGAAAAGATGGCACCCAATGCGGTGATCAAGGTGGTTGGCGTGGGTGGCGGCGGCGGCAATGCCGTGGCACACATGGTCAACTCGGCAGTGGATGGCGTGGAATTCATCACCGCCAACACCGACTCGCAGGCCATCAAGAATTGTGGTGCCAAGCTGCAGCTGCAGCTGGGTACCAATGTCACCAAGGGCCTGGGCGCAGGCGCGAATCCGGAAGTCGGCCGCCAGGCCGCGCTGGAAGACCGTGAGCGCATCATGGACGCGCTGCAGGGTGCGGACATGGTGTTCATCACCGCGGGCATGGGCGGTGGCACCGGTACCGGCGCTGCGCCGGTGGTGGCACAGCTGGCCAAGGAAATGGGCATCCTGACCGTGGCCGTGGTCACCAAGCCGTTCCCGTTCGAAGGCCGTCGCCGCATGCAGGTCGCGCTGAAGGGCATCGAAGAGCTGAGCCAGCACTGCGACTCGCTGATCACCATCCCCAACGAGAAGCTGATCACCGTGCTGGGTCGCAACGCGACCATGATCCAGGCCTTCCGTGCCGCCAACGACGTGCTGCAGGGCGCCGTGCAGGGCATCGCCGACCTGATCGTGCGTCCGGGCCTGATCAACGTCGACTTCGCCGACGTGCGCACCGTCATGTCCGAAATGGGCCTGGCGATGATGGGCACCGGTACCGCCCGCGGCGATGATCGCGCGCAGGCCGCAGCCGAGTCGGCCATCCAGAACCCGCTGCTGGACGATGTGAACCTGGCCGGTGCCAACGGCATCCTGGTCAACATCACCGCCGGTGCCGACTTCACCATGGCCGAGTTCGACGAGATCGGCCGCACCATCGACGGCTTCGCTTCGGAAGACGCGACCGTGGTGGTGGGTACCGTGCTCGATCCGGACATGCAGGACGAAGTGCGCGTGACCGTGGTTGCCACGGGTCTGAACCGCGTCTCGGCCAGCAAGACCCAGCGTCCGGGCGAGCGTGCACCGATCAAGCTGGTCCGCAACGCCACCACCGGCCAGCCGGAGTTCGGCGAGTTCGACAACGGCGGCGATGCGGTGTCCAAGGCTGTCGGCGGCATGGGCCTGGGCCTGCGTCGGGCCAGCAGCGACAGCGTTGCAGCTTCCACCCCGTCGGCTCCGGCCTCCTCGGCCCCGGCCGCGGCGGAACTGCCGAACGATTACCTGGACATCCCGGCGTTCCTGCGCCGCCAGGCGGACTGATCGACGCTGCCCGGGGCTTGTCCCCCCCGGGTTGCGCCACCATGTCCTGAAAACGCGGGCGCCGGGCCAGGATGGGCCCGGCCGCCCTGCTTCACGCGCGTCCTACCGGCGCGCCGGTGTGTCCTGCCGGCGTTTCAGCCGGGGTAGGGGACCCTGCGTGTTAATCTAATGTGTCACTTCCGGCCGTCCCCCCATGATCCAGCAACGCACCCTCAAGAACACGATCCGCGCCACCGGCGTAGGCCTGCACAGCGGCGACAAGGTCTACATGACCCTGCGCCCGGCGCCGGTCAACCATGGCATCGTGTTCCGGCGCGTGGACTTGGACCCGGTGGTGGAAGTGCCTGCGAAGGCTGAGCTGGTCACCGAAGTGACGCTGTGCACCGGCTTGACCTGCAACGACGCCAAGATCCAGACCGTCGAACACCTGATGTCGGCCCTGGCCGGCCTGGGTGTGGACAACATCATCGTCGAACTGTCCTCGGCCGAGCTGCCGATCATGGACGGTTCGTCCGGCCCGTTCGTGTTTCTGCTGCAGTCGGCAGGCATCGTGGAACAGGACGCGCCCAAGCGCTTCATCCGCGTACTGAAGACCGTGGAAGTGACCGAGGGCGACAAGATGGCCCGCTTCACGCCCTACGAGGGTTACAAGCTGGGCTTCACCATCCAGTTCGACCACCCGATGATCCCGGCCAAGCAGTCGCGCCAGGAAATCGAGTTCTCGACGATGGCCTACACCAAGGAAATTTCCCGTGCGCGCACCTTCGGGTTCATGCGCGACCTGGAATACATGCGCGAGCGCAACCTCGGCCTGGGTGGTTCGATGGACAACGCCATCGTGCTCGATGAGTTCCGCGTGCTCAACGAAGACGGCCTGCGCTACGCGGACGAATTCGTGCGCCACAAGATCCTCGACGCGATCGGCGACCTTTATCTGGCCGGCGGCCAGGTGTTGGGTGCCTACGAGGGCTTCAAGTCCGGTCACGCGCTCAACAACAAGCTGGTACGGGCATTGATGGCCGATGCTACCGCTTGGGAATGGGTCACTTACGACTCGCCGGCGGTTGCGGACCCCGTGGTGTATGCCACGCCGGCCTATGCTTGATTCCACAGGCTATTGATTTGAAAGACAAAAACGCCGCCTTCCAGGGCGGCGTTTGCGTTTCCGACCTTAGTTAAGGCGCTGGCGCAGTGGGTGACGCGACGGCCGGGCCGAGGTCACGGTTTTGTGAACCTGTTGGATCCGAAGCCTGAATTTAACGTTGTTTTAACAACAATCTAACGACTGGCCCACCGGGGCCAGCTAGGATGCGACCCGGCCCCCGAAATGTTTCACGCTGCGGTGACACGCGCGACGGGGAGTGGAGCAGGACGCTCCGCTGCTTTCAGGTTTCCCGCTTCGGTTTCGAAGGAAGGTCCTGCAGAGCTGCCAAGGCGTCGCGTAGCCCTTTGTGCGTGGCGGCTGAAACTGCGTGGGGTCCATTCCGGTTGTCGAGCGCTGGGGAGCGCGTGGGAGTGGGAGACGCAGTCTTGACGGTCACCTTGGTGGCCTTCAGCCCGATGGACCGGGCCGCGTCGAGCAACTGGGCTTCGGCAAGCCGCAACTTGGCATGCCAGACCGGGGACTCGACGAGAAAAACGAGGTGTTCCCCGTCCACATTGGCCAGCCGGCAACGGCTGCGCAGAGGTGGCGGCAACTGGGGGCGCAACTGACGGTCCAGCGCGTCGAGCCATAGGGCACGCCGCAGCGGGTTCCCGCTTTTGTCCGCCATCACTGCATCCAGGGCCGGTTTCGGTCTGGATGCGGGACGAACGCTGGATTTCGGCTCAGACATGAAAACTCACTGATGGCATTTAAAAAGATCGTAATCAAAACGCGTGAAGGACAGGCCAAATCGGCGCTCACGCGTTTGCGGTTCTATTTCGAGGACCGCCCCCGAGCCCTGCTGGGCAGCGTGCTCGGCGCAGGTTGCATTATCGGCCTTGCCGGCGGCATTGGCGCCAGTGCGCTCAATGATTCGCGCCTGCAGGCCAAGGTCGACCGCCAGGAGGCCGAGCTGGCCAAGGTCCAGCGCGATGCGCAGACCCAGGTCAACGCGCTGGCCGCCCGCCTCGGCGAGCTGCAGGCGCAGGCCACCCGCTTGAACGCCCTGGGTGAGCGACTGACCCAGATGGGCAAGCTGGAAGACGGCGAATTCGACTTCAACGAGACCCCCGGCCTCGGTGACGGCGATGCCGGCGGCCCGACCGCCGACATCCCGGTGAAGGACGTCAACGCCGACTTACAGGTGCTGGAGCAGCGCTTCGCTGCTTCAGGCCGCCAGTTGTCGGTGATGGAATCGCTGATGTTCGACCACCAGCTGCAGCAGAACGCCGTGCCCTCGCGCATGCCGATCCGCAACAGCTACGTCACGTCCGGCTTCGGTACCCGCGCCGACCCGTTCGGTCGCGGTGCCGCCACCCACAAGGGCATGGACTTCCACGCCCGCGTGGGTGACCCGGTGATGTCGGTGGCCGACGGCGTGGTCAGCTTCTCCGGGGTCAAGGGCGGCTACGGCAACGTGGTCGATGTCGACCACGGCAATGGTTACGTCACCCGCTACGCGCACAATTCGCGCCTGGTGGTGAAGGTCGGCGACCTCGTCCGTGCCGGCCAGGAAGTGGCCAAGGCCGGTTCCACCGGTCGTTCGACCGGCGCCCACGTGCACTTCGAGGTGTGGGAGAACGGCAACGTGGTCAACCCGCGCAAGTTCCTCGGCGATGGCGGCAATACCCCGGTCGGGCGCATCACCCGCGGCTGATTCCGCTTTGGGGTGCCGGCCGGCGGCCGGCACTACCGCCCCCGGAGTACGGGGGCAGCGCCGTAGGCGCGGGGGTGTGGAGACCAGGTAAGCGGGGCCCGCGGTTCGCGCAGCGAAGCGTGGGAGCGCCAGCGCGCATGCGCTGACGCGTACCCGGCCAGCGGCCGGCACTACCGGAATGTTCGGATGCCAATGCCGCCACAGGGTTGAAACCCCAGCGGCCCATCCCAAGCTACAATGGGTGTTGCCATCGACAGGGCGCCAAGCGCCCTGATTCGTTTGCGGCGGACGGATCCTTCCCGGAGCCGTGCGGCATTTCCATCCAACCCGGTTCCCTCAATGATCAACAGCCTGCTTACCCGCGTATTTGGCAGTCGTAATGAACGACAGCTGCGCCAGCTCAACCGCATCGTCGCCAAGATCAATGCGCTGGAGCCGGAGATCGAGAAGCTTTCCGACGAGCAGCTGCAGGCCAAGACGCCGGAATTCAAGCAGCGCATCGCCGGTGGTGAAGCCCTGGACAAGGTGTTGCCGGAAGCGTTCGCGGTCTGCCGCGAGGCCGGTCGCCGCGTGCTGGGCATGCGCCACTACGACGTGCAGCTGATCGGCGGCATGGTGCTTCACCTGGGCAAGATCGCAGAAATGCGCACCGGTGAAGGCAAGACCCTGGTGGCGACCCTGCCGGTGTACCTCAACGCGCTGGAAGGCAAGGGCGTGCACGTGGTCACCGTGAACGACTACCTGGCCCGCCGCGATGCCGCGCAGATGGGCAAGCTGTACAACTGGCTGGGCCTGAGCGTGGGCGTGGTCTACCCGGGCATGCCGCACAGCGACAAGCGTGAAGCCTACGGTTCGGACATCACCTACGGCACCAACAACGAATTCGGTTTCGACTACCTGCGCGACAACATGGCGCTGTCCAAGGCTGACCGCTACCAGCGCGGCCTGCACTACGCCATCGTCGACGAAGTCGACTCGATCCTGATCGACGAAGCGCGTACCCCGCTGATCATCTCCGGCCCGGCCGACGATTCCCCGGAGCTGTACATCCGCGTCAACCGCATCGTGCCGAACCTGGTCAAGCAGGAAGCGGAAGACGGCGAAGGCGACTTCTGGGTCGACGAGAAGGGCAAGCAGGTGCACCTGTCCGAAGCGGGCATGGAGCACGCCGAACAGCTGCTGGTGGAAGCGGGCATCCTCGATGCCGAGACCGAAGGCCTGTACGCGGCGCAGAACCTGACCGTGGTCCACCACCTCAACGCCGCCCTGCGCGCGCACGCCATCTACCAGCGTGATGTGGACTACATCGTGCGCGATGGCGAAGTGGTCATCGTCGACGAATTCACCGGCCGTACCCTGGCCGGCCGCCGCTGGTCCGATGGCCTGCACCAGGCGGTGGAAGCGAAGGAAGGCGTGCCGGTCCAGCGCGAGAACCAGACGCTGGCCAGCATCACCTTCCAGAACCTGTTCCGCATGTACAAGAAGCTGTCCGGCATGACCGGTACGGCCGATACCGAAGCGTTCGAGTTCCAGAGCATCTATGGCCTGGAAGTGGTGGTGATCCCGACCAACCGCCCGACCATCCGCAAGGACAGCCCGGACCAGGTGTTCCTCAACCGCAAGGGCAAGTTCAATGCGGTGCTGGCCGACATCGAAGAGTGCGCCAAGCGTGGGCAGCCGGTGCTGGTGGGTACCACCTCGATCGAAACCTCGGAAATGCTGTCCGAGCACCTGCGCAAGGCGGGTGTGAAGCACGAAGTGCTCAACGCCAAGCAGCACGACCGCGAAGCGACCATCGTTGCCAACGCCGGTCGTCCGGCCGCCGTGACCATCGCCACCAACATGGCCGGTCGTGGTACCGACATCGTGCTGGGTGGTTCGCTGGAAGCGGAAATCCACGAGCTGGGCGAAGGCGCGACCGACGAACAGAAGGCCGCGATCAAGGCCGAGTGGCAGAAGCGCCATGACGCGGTCAAGGCGGCCGGCGGCCTGCACATCGTCGGCACCGAACGCCACGAATCGCGTCGTATCGACAACCAGCTGCGTGGCCGTTCGGGCCGCCAGGGTGATCCGGGTTCGTCCCGTTTCTACC
The DNA here is from genome assembly GCF_052114665.1 of Stenotrophomonas sp. 2YAF22. Lineage (NCBI taxonomy): Bacteria > Pseudomonadati > Pseudomonadota > Gammaproteobacteria > Lysobacterales > Lysobacteraceae > Stenotrophomonas > Stenotrophomonas sp. 2YAF22. The sequence goes on from NZ_JBFRFE010000033.1 coordinate 10,608, forward strand.
TGTCGCTGGAAGACAACCTGATGCGCATCTTCGCCTCCGACTGGGTGCAGAAGGCCATGCGCATGATGGGCATGAAGGAAGACGACGTCATCGAGGACCGCCTTGTCAGCCGCCAGATTGAAAAGGCACAGCGCAAGGTCGAGGCCCACAACTTCGACATCCGAAAGAACCTGCTGGATTTTGACGACGTCAACAACGACCAGCGCAAGGTGATCTACGCCCAGCGCGACGAACTGCTGGACGCCGAGTCGGTGAAGGACAACGTCGAAGGCATCCGCGACGACGTGATCTTCGACATCGTCGCCCGCTTCGTGCCGCCGAACTCGGTGGACGAGCAGTGGGACCTGCGTGGCCTGGAAGCCACCCTGCAGTCGGACTTCGGCGTGGACATGTCGCTGACCGATCTGGTCAAGTCGCACGAGGAACTGGACGCCGAAGGCATCACCGCCAAGGTGCAGGAACGCATCAACCAGCACTTCGCCGAGAAGGAAGCGGGTGTGGGCGAAGAGACCATGCGCGCACTGGAGAAGCACGTGATGCTGACCGTGCTCGACCAGAGCTGGAAGGAACACCTGGCGCGCATGGATTATCTGCGCCAGGGCATCTACCTGCGCGGTTATGCGCAGAAGCAGCCGAAGCAGGAATACAAGAAGGAAGCCTTCGAGCTGTTCTCGGACATGCTGGAGAACGTCAAGCGCGAAGTGGTGACCCTGCTGGCCCGCGTGCGCATCCGCAGCGACGAGGAAGTGCAGGCACTGGAAGCAGCCGAGCGCCAGCAGGTGGAGGCCCGCCTGAGCCAGTCGCAGTTCCAGCACCAGGACGCTGGCGGCTACGGTGCCGACGAAGAGGCGGCGCAGGTGGAGGCCGCCCAGCAGGGCGTGGCGCAGCTGCAGCGTGACGAGCCCAAGATCGGTCGCAACGATCCGTGCCCGTGCGGCAGCGGCAAGAAGTACAAGCACTGCCACGGCCAGCTGAGCTGACCCCCCGGAGAGCCCCGCGAAAGCGGGGCTTTCCTGTTCTGGGCCTTGAAGCGTTCGGCGATTGCGCCGGTGCCCCGGTTTTCGGCATGCTCCCCCCATGCCTTCCCCGAAACGATCGATCCACGTCGTTGCCGCCGTCATCACTGACGCCCGCGGTCGTATCCTGCTCAACCGCCGCACCGAAAGCCGCGACATGGCCGGCCTCTGGGAATTCCCGGGCGGCAAGCGCGAGCCCGGTGAGACCTCCGAACAGGCGCTGGTGCGCGAGCTGCACGAGGAGCTGGGCATCGAGGCCGAGGTGGGCGAGTGGATCATGGACGTGCCGCAGCGCTACCCGGACAAGGACCTGACCCTGGAAGTGCGCCACGTGCGCAGCTGGAAGGGCGCCCCGCGTGGACGCGAGGGCCAGGCCATCACCTGGGTGACGCCGGACAAGCTGGTCCGTTATTCAATGCCGCCGGCTGACCTGCCGGTGGTGGCCGCACTGCGCCAGCCGGACTGCTACCTGATCACCCCTGCGCCGGACATCGATGAGGGCGGCCTGCAGCGTTGGCACGGCCAGCTGCAGCAGGCGGTGGCTTCGGGGCAGCAACGCATCCAGCTGCGCTTGCCCGCCGAGCATCCGCAGCGTCAGGGCGTGATCGAGCAGGCCGTACGCGCACATCGGCGCGGTGTGCAGTGGCTGCTCAACCGCGATATCGAACTGGCGCGTACCCTGGGGGTTGGAGTGCACCTGGGCAGCGAGCAGCTGCAGTCGCTGCAGGAACGCCCGCTGCCGGCCGGGCAGCTGGTGGCGGCCTCCTGCCATGACCTTGAACAGCTGCTGGCCGCACAGCGGCTGGGCTGCGACTTCGCCGTGCTGGGGCCGGTGCAGGCCACTGCGAGCCATCCCGATGCAATGCCGTTGGGGTGGGAGGCCTTCGCCGCGCTACGCGCGCAGGTCTCGCTGCCGATCTATGCGCTCGGCGGCATGACACCGCAGCATGTGGCCGAGGCACGCCGGCATGGCGGGCAGGGTATCGCCGCCATCCGCGGACTATGGCCGGTGTAGCGCGATACACGGGGTCGCAAGCAAGTAGATCCACGCCATGCGTGGATGAGCAGACCCACGTCACGCAGCGACCAGTAGATCCACGCCATGCGTGGATGGCGGTTCAGCAGACCCCGCTCACAACGTAATCCAGAAACACCCATATTGCCGCCGCAGCCCAAGCACCGTCGCCGCTCGCGTCGCGCTGCCCGGCAGGGTCTGCTCCAACCGCAACCCGACCGGGCGCCTTGCAGTCGGTGCAGGTGCCGTATCCGATTCCAATTCCTGCGCGCCAGGGCCCGCGCCCTCGTCGACATCCTGCCGCGGATACACCGGCACCACGTCCACCAGCGGTCGTCGAACCACCGATTCCAGCTGGCCAAGGATGCGCTGCGCGCCGGCATCGGACACCGCGCCCCACAGGTACAGCGAAGAGAGCCGGTTCACATCACCGATGCTGACCGCCGTGTGCAGCGCCTGCACCAGTTCGCTCAGCCGACGTGGGCAGCTGCTGCCGAGGCCGTCGCGTTGCAGGGTATTGCCGGAAGGCGTTGGTGGCGGCCGCCGGGACTGCGCACCCAGGCTGTCGCAGGGGCGGTCGGTATAGACACTTTGTCCCTGCGGATCGGTGCATCGGTTCAAGCGCGTGGACTGCGCCTGCGCAACGGCGCAGACGCCGAGCAGCAACAGAACCAGCAGCAGGGACAGGACGAGCTTCATCGACGCAGCGTAGCGCCGATTGCGATAACACAGCGTACTTTTCAGCCCTGCAGCAGCTTCAGTACCGAGACCGTCGGCTTGGCCAGGTTCAAGGTATAGAAGTGCAGGCCCGGTGCGCCTCCTTCGACCAGGCGCTGGCACAGCTTGGCCACCACTTCGGCGCCGAAGGCGCGCACCGATTCGGCGTCGTCACCGTAGGCCTGCATCTTGCGGCTGATCCAGCGCGGAATTTCCGCACCGCACTGTTCGGAGAAGCGGCGCAGCTGGCTGAAGTTGGAGATCGGCATGATGCCCGGGGTGATCGGCACCTGCACGCCGAGCCGCTGCACTTCGTCGACGAAGTGGAAGTAGGCATCGGGATTGAAGAAGTACTGGGTGATGGCCGCATCGGCACCGGCGTCGATCTTGGCCTTGAAGTGCTTCAGGTCGAGCAGTGCGTCCTGCGCCTGCGGATGCGTTTCCGGATACGCGCCCACTTCGATGCGGAAGGCATCGCCGTGTTCGGCGCGGATGAAGGCGATCAGTTCGGAGGCGTAGCGCATGTCGCCGGGGAAGCCCATGCCCGACGGCAGGTCGCCGCGCAGCGCGACCAGGCGCCGGCAGCCGATGGCACGGTACAGCTTGAGCA